>CBDUAS010000067.1:0-10347 GCA_965365185.1 uncultured bacterium
GGGCCGACGAAATACTCGAAACCGGCACCGGCTGGGCCGACGCTGACGCGCCTGCCGGCAAGATCGGCGATGCTCCGAACGTCGCCCGAGGCGGGAGCAACGAACATCGCCACATTGGGAGCCAACGTCATCACCGTCCGCATCGGATAGGCCTGCTCCCACCCCTCGGTGCCGCGCACGGCGAAGTACGTGATGGCCGCGTTCGACAGGGCAAAATCGAGCTCACCGGAGCCCAGCCGCCGGATGTTCTCTTGCGAGCCGCTGGTGGCCTCGGCCGTCATGCTGGAGCCTTCGCCGTGGGCGTTGAAGACTTCCGCGAGCGCGCCGCCGACGACGAAGAAAGCACCACCGGGCGGCGCCGTGCCCATGCTCAGAAAACGCGGCGCTGCCGTGTCATCGATTTCCGAGGTCGTCCCACCGCCGCAGGCGACCGCGGCCAGGCAGAAGAGCGCAACCAGAACAGCGGCAATTCGAGGCATTTCCTTATTCACCTGAGCTCGTGGGGATGGTTACCGGAGAGGCTTCATTATAGGCGCAGGGCAGGCCGCCTTGCTGTCGCGTCCTGTGTCGCCGCGCCGAGTTCGTCCTCCTTGTGCGCCGGTGTCGCCCCATCAATGGCAACGACCGCCCGATCAACGGCTCCCGAAGCTGTACAGCGACGTCGGCGTGCGCACATAGACCCTTTCGTCCGCCAGCGCCGGCGAGGCGTAGAGCGGCTCGTCGATCTCGCTGACAGCGACCACTTCCCATTCTTGCCCGGCCTCCAGCACGGCGATCTCTCCTTCGAGGCTGGCGACGATGATCTTGCCGTCAGCCGCGACCGGCGAGGCGAAGATGGAACCGGCGGAGCGCGAGGTGCGGCCGCGCTTGAAAACCTCGCCGGTTGCGAGGTCGACGCTCTGTACGATGCCGCCGTCGCGCACCAGATACAGGACGTTGTCGTATACCAGAGGACTCGGTATGTACGGAAGGCTCCGATCGAGTTTCCAGGCGATCTCGGCCGGGCGCTCCGAACCGGGCGCGGGCAGGGAAATGCCGATGACACCGTAGGCCGATTCCTCGGCCATCTTCACCAGCTCGTTGTACTCGTCGGCGGTCAACTGGCCGTCGCCGTCACGATCGGTCCAGCCGAAATGCTCCCCCATGCCGGGCACGACAGCGAACTCGGTCGCAGACATGCGTTCGTCCCCGTCGCCGTCTGCGGACGCGAGAAGGCTCTCGAACGTCGGGAATGGGTCCTCGGCGTGGTTCGGCGTCGTCACCACCATCATCGATCCGGCGACCACCGGGCTGGCGACCGGTCCTTCCCCGACCCCGGGCATCTCCCACAGATGCTTTCCTGTCGCCAGGTCGTACGCGTCGATCCAGCCGGATCCGAACGCCAGTACCGAGCTCGGCTCATCGGCCGGGTAGAGCACAGGGGTGGTGTAGCTTTCGATGCGACCGGGTCGCTCCGCGCGCCAGCGTGGCTCGCCGCTTTCCTTGTCGAGCGCCAGGAGGAACGAACCGTCGACCTGGTCGCAGAGCAGCAAGACGAGGTCGCCGGCGACAACGGGGGAGGAGCCCATACCGTAGAAGTTGTCAAACGGCCCGAGCTCCACGCGCCAGCGCTCGTTGCCTTCGGCGTCGTACGACAGCAGGCCGAGCTCGGAGAAGAACACGAAGATGCCGGCACCGTCGCTCGCCGGGGTCGGCGACGCGGCGCTGTTCTCCTTGTACATCATGCTTTCGAACGCACGCTGGGCCTCCGCCCGCCATACGATCTCGCCGGTCTCCGCAGCGAGCGCCGTGGTCGCGAGAGCGTCGCCCTCGATGCCGGTCACGTAGATGCGGTCGCCGACCACGATGGGCGAAGAATGGCCGCGCGGAACCTCGGTCTTCCAGACGACGTTCGTGTCCGGGCCGAACTCCGTGGGCAGACCTCGGGCGGCCGAGACACCCGATCCGTTGGGGCCCCGAAACCGGTTCCAGTCGCCTTCCGGGACGGGCGTCGAGACTTCGGGTATCTCGTCACCACCGGCTCGCTCGGCCCCCTGCCGGCCCGGCGAGCAGGCCAGGCCCAGGGGGGCCAGGAGCGAGGCAACGGCAAGCAAGAAACAGGCAGAGCGCGAGGCGGAACGGCGGGCCGTGGGGCCCTGTTGGCGCATCGGGAGCATGTCCGTCTCCTTCGAGGGGTCTACGGTCCGCAGGTCGCGCGATGGTATCAGGAACCGGGCTCAGATCTCCTCGCCCGTCTGCCGATCGATCTTCGGCCGATCCAGGCGAATGAGATCGTCCACCAGGTTGTAGTAACCGGCCCACAGACGCCCGACGGGTTTGAACGAGCTGGTGTCGAGGAAGTCGTTGTGCCAGAGCGCTCGCGTCTCGGGACCGAGCCGTACGGCGAGGATCTCGCCGATGATCAACGACGTCGTCGCCGTCTCGAGGTCGACTTCCTGCGACGAGCGGCATTCCAGCACCACCGGGCAATCGACAACGAGGGGAGCGTCGATCTCGCTCGCCTGCCCCTTGGCGATGCCGACGGCGTCGAACTCGCTGACACCGGCCGGATAGTCGCCCGAACTTCGGTTCATCACGTCGAGGTGTTTCGCCGTCACCATGTTTGCGCAAAACACCCCGGTTTCGCGGATGTTCGTCAGCGAGTCCTTGGGCTCGTCGCCCCGCTGCCCGATGGCGACGCCGATGAGCATCGGTTCGGAGGCAAACGCACCGAAGTAGCTGAAGGGCGCCAAGTTGTCGACCCCGGCGGCCGAGCGCGTCGACAGCCAGCCGATCGGCCGCGGCACGATCACGGAGGTCATCAGGCGGTACTTCTGGCGCGCCGACATGTCGGCAGCGTGCAGCAGGTCGAAATCGGTTTCGGACATGGGCAGAGGGAGCTAGAACTGAATGACGTCGTACGAGCTGATCTTCCAGGAACCCTCGAGGCGATCCCACAACAGTCCCAGCGCACCGCCCAGGTCGTCGCGTGCTTTGAAGCGGAAGATGACGCCCCAGTAGGTTCCCAACGCGTCGGGGCCGCCGGGCATCTCCGGTGGATCCATGCCTCGCCGTGTGCTGCACATGTAGTCGGCAGCTACTTCATTGCGGACCTGGATAATGGTGAAGTCGCCCTCGAACGGATGCGACTCGATGCGCGCGGCCTGGTCTTCACTCTGCGCCGGAACAGCATCGAGGGCCTCGGTGAGGTTGTCGCGGTCGGGCAGCTCTTCGAGGGCGGTGCTCATGATCTCGCGCATCTCGACGATGGCGTCCTCGACGTCGAGAAGCTCCGTCTGCATCCCGTCGTCGATGTTGATGCAGGCGATCACGCGTCGGGAGAAGAACTGCATCGACTCGTCGATCTTCTCGCGCACCAGCCAGTCGGTGAGAAACTCTTGCGCCGCCTCGTAGAGCTCCTCGGGAGCGGCACCGAGCGGCCGATCCGGCGGCAGGGGCGTGGGGAACTCCTCCACCGTGCGGGTCAGCAGGTCGCGCGTCGACGCCTTGCGCAGGCTGATGTTGCCGAGAATGTCCTGCCACCAATTTGCCAGCCCGGTCCACCGTCCGTTGTGCTTGTCATGGTTATCGCCGGCACGGACGTCCGAGTTGGAGGAGGTCAGGTGACCGTTGAAGAGCGCCTGCGGTGACTTGCTGGACCGGTAGTCGACATCGATGTCGGCACGCGATCCGTCCTCCGAAACCGACACCTGCATGTTGGGCACGTCGCCGTCCTGGCGGTAAGAGCGCGGGTAGCCGACGTGGTAGACGGTATTGAGATGGCCGAAGTGGAACTGCGTGGAGCGCTGGAGAACGTCCTCGGCGTCGGGCTCGAGATCGACGTAGAGACGAAACTGCTGATCACCACCCCGGCCGGAGTACTGCCCGGCGATCCGCTCGATTCCGGCGACGATGTCGAACGCCCTGCCCAGCGACTCCCCGTTCTCGTCGGTGAGCTGGGTGCTCATGAGCGCGTGGGTGACGGCGTCGAACGTGGTGCGCTCCGACAGCGAGAGCTGGTCGAACCATTCCTGCGTGGTGAGGTTTCGGCCGGTGGTCTCGTTGTACCTTTGCGCCGGACCTTCCAATAGCTGCTTTCGTTCGTCGTCGAGCGATTCGAAGACACTGAACGCAACGCCTGCGGACACCTCGGTCGTCGGCTCGACGACCGCCTTACCGGGCCAGTTGCGATCGACGCCGACGACCCGGTAGCCGCTGTCCTCCTTGCGCACGTAGACCATCACGGTCATGCCGGGCGTGTCCCCCTGGATGCCGACCGAGAAGTAGGCGCCGGCATCGGCGTTCACCACGTCCTCGGGCAAGGCAAACTGGTCTTGCTGGTCGACGGCAACAAAGGTGTTGCTTTCGGCCATGTTGTCGAACGCGTACCACGCCGCCTCGAGCGTCCGCGGCCCGGCGAACCCGTACGTCACCATCAGGTCGTCGAACTCGAGCCGCTCGTTCTCGATGCGGAAGTTGTCGAGCGGCAGCACGTGCGAGAAGAAATTCCGGCCGATCTCGTCGCGACGCTCGATGAGCGCATCGGCGATCCACTGCGTCGCGCGCTGATCCGTGTAGGCGCCGGTGTTGACGATGGCGCGGATCTCCTCGTCGGTGAAGCTCATCACCAGCTTGGCGCCCCAGTACATGTCGTCGGGAAGGCGGTTGGCCCAGGTGACGAAGTGTGTATCCGCCGTCCAGGCGTCCGCGTCGAAGACGCCACCGCCGAAGCGTCCGATGCCGCGCACCCGCGGGTAGGACTCCTGCGCCCATTCCGGCGTCACCACGCCCATCGAGGCGACGTTCTTGAGCGCTCGGGAGAGCTCGAAGCGGTACTCGTTGCCGTCGCGCGCCTCCTTCGGCCCGCGAATGCCTGCCCCGAGCGTCTTGAAGAAGTCGACGATGTAGCGGCGGATGTACTGGGGTCCGCCGGGCCCGTCGGAGACCAACGCTTCCAACGTGTTGGAAGGATTGAAGGCGAAGTTGTTGAGCCAGGCGTGCAGCACCCACATCCCTCGCAGGTCGCGGCGGTGCTCGTGCGGCACGATGTCGTTGGGGTCGTCGCTGCGGGTGGCGTAGAACTGCCAGTTGCCGAGTAGCTGGCGTCGCGGCACCCGCGTGGCGACCGCACGATACCCGCGCTCGTTGTCGCGACCGACGAACTCGAGGAAGTCGTCGATGTCTTCGAGCAGCAAATCGCGCGGCTCGCCGAAGCTGGTGATCTGCTCGGCTCCCGGGTGGACGACGAGCTGCTCGCGGTCGAAATAGACCAGGTAGTTTTCCGGCACGTTGTACCCGGCGGCGTAGTAGAACTTCGAGCTCACCAGCTCGGCGCCGGTCTGCAGCTCGATGTGGTCTTTCGGATCGAAGCGCAAGAGGTACAGGATGTCGCGGGCGTCGGCGATCAAGATGCCGGTGCGGTCGCCGAAGGGCTTGACCGTGAGCACGCGCCACGGCTCGTCGGTGCGCGGCGGCAACTCGTTGCCCGGCCCGGCGACGAGGTCGTCGAGCGACATGCGATTGCGGCCGTGCCGGTTGGTGAACCAGGGGCTGTCGGGAACCTCACCCAGCGTGTTGACGTTCTGCGCCGCAATCACACCCTCCTCCGGCTGCCGGTCGCCGGGGCGGGTGAACTGGTTAGTGAACCACTCCAATATCCCCGACAGCGCGACCGCCTGCGGATCGACGGTGTCGAGCGGCGGCGGCTCTTTCCACAGGGGGTCGTCGGGGTAGAACTTCTGCGCCCGGGCCGGCGGGGCCCAACCCGTCAGGGCGACGACGACGACAACGATCGTGATTCCGATGAGGTTTCTGCGCATCCGGTCGTTCATGGTCGTCGCCCGCGCTAGAAGATGTTGTTGAAGGTCCACATGAAGCGGTACCCCTCGTTGCCGTAGGCCTGGTCGATTCGCATGATGACGGTCTCCGCCATCTTGAAGCGGAAACCGATGCCGCCGCTCACCCGCAGGTCCTCCTGGTACAGCAGGCGGGCGTTGTTCGCCACCTTTCCGGCGTCGACGAACAGCGCCACGTCCATGCCGGCGAACGAGTGCCAGCGGTGCTCGAAGTTCAGGTAGAAGCGGTTGTTGGCGTAATACCGGTAGCGCTCGAAGCCGCGCAGGTCGTCGTTGCCGCCCAGCGTCGGCTGCAGGTAGAAGGGCACTTGCTGCCCCTCGTCCACGAATGTGTAGGTACCGTGCAAATGCAGCGCGAACACCCGGGTGCGGTTGGCGTAGGGCCAGTACTGATCGATGAGACCGTCGAGCATCCAGAAGTTGAACTGATCGGCCTCCGTCTGGTCCCAGTAGCGGGTCCACTCCAGCTTGTAGTTGCCGCCGAAGCGCGGTCCGCCGGGATTGTCGCGCCAGTCGACCTGCACAAACATACCGGTACGCATGAACTGCCCGTCGACGAACAGCCCGGGCACCGTGGCGGGATCGAACACTTCTTCGATGGACGGAACCCCACTGCGCTTGCCGAATCCGGTGTCCACGTCGTGGGCGCCGGCGGTGCCGCCGATACGCAGGAAGTCGTAGAACTCCCATCCTCCGCGCACCCAGAAGATGAAGTCCTCGAAGCGATAGCTGCTGCGATCGTCCAGGCTGGAGCTCGGGCCCTCGCCGTAATAGTCCATCTGCGGCCAGTACTCGTAGCGGAGATAGATGTCGAGGAATCCGCGCTGCGTTTCTAGCGGCGGGAAGTAAACTTGCAGGTCCGCCATCCAGGCGCTTTCGATGGTCCCGCGTACGGTGGTTCGAAATCCCAGGCGTTCGCGCCACAGATCGCTGCGCCGGTAGCCGACACCGGCCGAGAATCCTTGGCCCGAACGCATGCCGCCAAGGGCGATCTGGAAGCCGTTGCCGCCGCCGAGTCCCGAGGTAACGCCGTTGAGCAAACCTCGCTCGACGAAGCCGTTGGCGATCTCGGCGATCGGCGACGATCGCTCCGGCCACAGGCGTGCAACCTTCTCTCGTCGCTTCAACTCGACGGCCTCGGCGCGGGTTCTCGCGTCCGGATCCGAGGGAACCTGCGCAGTGGCGACGGCGGGGACGACGGTGGCCACGGCGAATAAAGCAACCGCTCGGGCCACGGCTCTTCCGGGAGCACCCGACCCCGAGCTCAGCTTGCGGCGCACCGGGGCCTCGGGGACGTTGACTGGCTCGCTCACTGTGCTCACGCGCTCTTCCCTCCCGTTCGTCGGTCACACCGTAGCGCCGCCCCGAGAGCCTACCGCACGTCAAGGGCAACTTCCGCCAATGTGCGCCCCAGAGGGGCCTAATCGGGTGAGCATCGGTCGCTTCCTCCGCGAGCGGAAGTACCAGAGCGGTATGTTACGCGCGGTGATACCTGCCGGCGCGATAATCTTGGCACCACTCTCCCCGGAGAAAAGCGAGGCTCGCCATGGAATACGTGTCGTGTCGTGTTCACGAACTCTCGGGCATCAAGACCGTCATCAAGATCTTCGCCTTCGCGGCGGTGGCGATCACGCTATTCGCCGTCGCCGGGGTCACGGCGCAAGAGCGGCCACCGGTGACCGCCGCCGACTATGGGCGATGGGAGACGCTCGGCGCCGGCGTGCTGGCCCCCGACGGATCACGCCTGGCGGCCGGTTTCCGTCGCGTCGACGGCACCTTCGAGCTGCGCGTGCGCGAGACCGCGTCCACAACCAGCGAGCCCCGCACCATCGAGAGCGGTGGCTCTCCGGCGTTTTCCGCCGACTCCCGCTGGCTGGCGTACAGCATCGGCTACTCGGAGGCCGAGCGCGAGCGCAATCGGGGCAGCGACGAACCGCTGCGCAACAAGATGGGCCTGCTCGACCTGCAAGAGGGCGAGGAGCAGATCTTCGAGGCCGTTTCGTCGTTCGCTTTCGACGACAGCGGAGCCTTCCTGATCCTGCGCGGCTACGCGGAAGAAGGGCGCGACGCTGCCGATCTCGTCGTCCGCGACGTGGCGGCCGAAACGAGCATCAATTTCGGCAATGTTACCGAGTACGCCTGGCAGGATGATGCCCCGCGACTCGCAATGACCGTGGCGACCGCGGGCGGCGCCGGAAACGGCATTCAGCTTTACGACGCCGCGGCGGGCACCCTCGTAGTGCTCGATTCCGCGGACGCGACTTTCACGCAGCCGACGTGGCGGAAAGATGCCGCCGACCTCGCCGTGCTGCGCTCAGTCGAAGACGAGGGCCACGAGGAGCCGACTCACCTGGTGCTGGCCTGGCGCGATCTCGACGCGGGAGTGTCCGCGCCGCTGCGCTTCGATCACCGCGAGCTGGCCGACTTCGACCTCACGGGCAAGATGCGCGTCGTCGAGCACCGCGCACCGCAGTGGTCCGACGACGGCGCGACAATCTTCTTCGGCATCCGCGAGTGGCCGGAAACGCCGACAGAGGGGAGAGAGTCAGCGGAAGTCGACCCGGCAGACGCCGAGACAGAAAGCCCGGAAACCGGGGAACGACTGCCCGAAACCGGCGCCGGGGAGGAGCGCGAAGGCGACGACCAGGATCCGGAGGCGGCGGAACAGGGCGACGAGCCCGAGGAGCCCGAGCCCGCCGACGTCGACGTCTGGCACGCCCGTGACGAGCGCATCATTCCCATGCAGAAGCTGCAGGAGGAGCGCGACCGGGCGAAGAGCTACCTGGTGGCCTGGCACGTCGATGAGGGCCGTTTCGTCCGTCTGGGAACCGACTACGACGAGAGCATCGTCCTGCTCGAGGGGCAGACGCACGCCACGGAGACCGACCGCAAGCCCTACATGTTCGACGGCATGTTCGGCCGTCGCTGGTTCGATATCGACCTGATCGACGTCGCCACCGGTGAGCGCAACCGCGTGGTCGATCGGGTGCGCTACTTCTCGGGCGGGTCCGCCACCGGCGAGCACCTCCTCTACTTCAAGGATGACCGGCACTACAGCTACGACGTCACCACCGGCGAGCACACCGACCTGACCTCGAGTTTGCCGACCTCGTTCGTCAACGAGGACTACGACTACCCGGTGGAACAGAAGCCATCGTGGGGCGTGGCCGGCTGGGCCGAGGACGACGAGGCCGTGCTGCTGTACGACCGCTACGACATCTGGAGCGTCAGGCCCGACGGTTCCGGCGTCCTACGCTTGACGGACGGCGCCGGCGATGAGGTCCGCCATCGCCTGGTGCGCCTCGACTCGCCCTCGGGCTTCGGATTCGGCGGCGGTTCGCGGGAGCCGATCGATCTTGACGAGCCTCTGTACCTGAGCCTGTTCGGGGGGGGGACGAAGAAGTCCGGCTACGCGCGGCTGGAGGTCAACGGTGAGGGCGGCGAGCCTACCCGGCTGGTGTGGCTCGACAAGAGCGTCGGCCGTTTGACGAAGGCCGAGGCCGCCGAGACGTACGCCTGGGTGGTCGAGGACTTCAACGATTCACCCGATTACTTCGTCGGCGGCCCCGACCTCGAAGGCGCCCGGCAGATCACGCAGACCAACCCGTTCCAATCCGACTTCGCCTGGGGCCACTCGGAGCTTATCGACTACTCGTGCGAGTTCGGCAAGCGCGTGCAGGGGGCGTTGTTCTACCCGGCCGGCTACGAAGAGGGTCGCGCCTACCCGATGATCACCTACGTGTACGAACGCCTCTCTCAAGGGGTGCACCGGTACTCGGTGCCCTCCGAGCGCAGCTCGTACAACCCCGCGGTCTGGACGAGCCAGGGGTACTTCGTGCTGCAGCCCGACATCTTCTACCGTGGCCGCATGCCGGGGACCTCGGCGGTCGAGTGCATCCGTCCGGCGGTCAAGACCGTAGTCGACACCGGTATGGTCGACGGCGATCGCGTCGGTCTGGTGGGGCACTCCTGGGGTGGCTACGAGGCCGCCTTCGTGCCGACGCAGACGGACATCTTCGCCGCCGCGGTGTCGGGCGCGGCACTGACCAACTTCTTTTCCATGTTCGGCACCATCCACTGGAACCAGGGGATGCCCGAGACGGCCCACTGGGAGACCGGCCAGGCGCGCATGGACGTGCCCTACTGGGACGACATGGAGGCGTACGTGCGCGAATCGCCGGTGATGGGCATCCCGCAGCTCGAAACCCCCATGCTCATGGCCTTCGGTGACGCCGACGGCACCGTCGACTTCCACCAGGGCGTGGAGATGTACAACTACGCCCGCCGCGCCGGCAAGCAGTTCGTCATGCTGGTGTACGCCGACGAGAACCACTCCAACCGGCAGAAGAAGAACCAGATCGACTACCACCACCGCATCCTGCAGTGGTTCGGCCACTACCTGAAGGGCGACGAGGCGGAGCCGTGGATCACCGAGGGCGTCTCCCTGATCGAGCGGAACGACGAGCTCGAGAGAATCAAGCGCGACTAGCTTCCCGAGCGGGACACTGGCGGG
>CBDUAS010000068.1:0-10312 GCA_965365185.1 uncultured bacterium
CCATCAGAGTCGCGGCGGCAACGCGCCCCGCCGCGTTCGCTGCGCACCGCATGACGGAGATCATGTCACTGTCGCCCGCCGCTCCGTAAGGACCCGGGTGGCCCGCTCGGCCACCAACTCACCCGCATCTTCGGCGAAGGTCGGCAGGCGCGTTGCCCGACCGGGTCCGGCACGGGATCGAAAAGGGTTCCTGCCCCTCGATCTCCTGGTTACGCTTTCACCAGGCCGGTGCGCCCGGGCGCCGGCGAACCGCCACAGCAGCGGCGACGCAGAGGTTTTCGAGTGAAGAGCGAAACGCTCTATGGCACGCAGCGGGTCACCGATCCGGACCTCCTGAAGCAGGCCCATAGCAAGGCCGTACAGCGAACACTTCCCGGCACGGTGATCTACGTGGCGCTGTTCGCGACCGTCGTTCTGTCGACCTCGTACCACGAGCGCTTTCCACGGCTCGCGGCCGCCACCGCCGCCGCGCTGGTGGTCATCGGGATGTGGCGCATGGTCATGATCCTGACCTTCAACCGTTGGTACGCGTGGCATCCGAACTCCTGGAGGATACTGTTCAGCCTTGCCACTGTGAGCGTCGGCGCAGTGTGGTCGGGGTTCTGGGCGTTCGCAGTACTGGCGGACGGCATGGTTTCGGCAACCAACCTGGCCGTCATGGCCACCGTGGGTATCGCCGCGGCGGGTGTCTCGACGCTCGCCCCGAGTCGCAGCCTGACGACGGCTTTCCTCGTCTTGATGATGCTGCCCCTGGCGCTGGCGATGTTGATCGGTGGCACTGCAGAACAGTACGCGATCGCCCTCATGCTGGTGGCGGGCCTGGCCTTCCTGATTTCCATCGGTATGCGGCTGCACAGGGAATACTGGACCGATCTGTACCACAAGCAACTCGTCAACGAGCGCGCCCGGGAGCTTGCCGAGGCGCGGGACGCGGCGATCCGCGCGGATCGGGCCAAATCGGAGTTCCTTGCTCGCATGAGCCACGAGATCCGCACACCGATGAACGGTGTCATGGGCATGCTGGAGCTGCTCCGGACCACCGAGCTCACCAGCCGGCAGCGCAGCTTTGCCGACAACATCCAATCCTCCGCCAAGGTCTTGCTGACCGTCATCGACGAGATCCTCGACTTCTCCAAGATCGAGGCCGGCAAGCTGCGGTTGGAGAACGTCGCCTTCGACCTCGAGGACGCCGTCGAAGAGGCGGCCAACTTGCTCGCCCAGCACGCCGCCCAGAAAGGTCTGGAGCTGGTCACGGATCTTCCGTCTCGGCTGGTGACGCATGTACGAGGTGACCCCGTGCGGTTCCGTCAGGTGCTCACGAACCTGCTGTCGAACGCGGTGAAGTTCACGCCGCGGGGAGAGGTCGTGATACGTGTCGAGCAACTCGAGGAAACCGAACAGATCTCCTCGGTGCGGATCGAGGTTGTGGACACCGGCGTCGGCGTGAATCCGCAGCAGCATCGGGAGATCTTCAGCGCCTTCTCGCAGGCTGACGGCACCACCACCCGCGACCACGGGGGAACGGGCCTGGGCCTGGCGATCGTCAAGCAGCTCACGGAGCTGATGGGCGGCGACGTCGGGCTTGTCAGCGAGCCGAACCGCGGCTCCACGTTTTGGTTCACCGCTCGGTTCGAGAAGCAGCAGACGGCCCCGAGCCCGCGGTTCCCGCACACACGCGAGCTCGCGGGCTTGCGGGTGCTTGTTGTCGACGACAATGCCGTTAGCCGCAGGGTTCTCGACCGACAGCTCAGGGCCTGGGACATGCGGCCGGAGACCGTCGATTCCGGGGAAAGGGCACTCGAGGAGCTCTCGGGCCGCGGCGCCGACGAACAACCCTACGACCTCATCATCGTCGATCGCGACATGCCCGGAATGAGCGGCGCATCGCTGGCCCGACGCTTGCGGACGGGAGGGGCGAGTCGGGAGGCGCCGATCGTCATGCTCAGCCCGCTCGGCCACATGGTCTGCTGTCCGGACGCGGCCGAGCTGGGCATCGCCGGTTGCGTCACCAAGCCGGTCAGCCGCAGGCGCCTGCACCGCGAAATCCTCAACGCGATCAACGAGCACCGCCTCGACGAACCCGGGTGGAGGAGCACGCCGGCACCCGGCTCGGATGGGGCAGGTCCGTTGAATCTCCGCGTCCTGGTGGCGGAGGACAACGCCGTGAATCAAATCATCGCCGAGGAAATGCTGCAGATCATCGGCTGCGTAACCACCACGGTCAGAAGCGGCAAAGAAGCGATCGAGGCGCTGCGCCGGGCGGAGTTCGACGCCGTGCTGATGGATTGCCGCATGCCGGACATGGATGGTTACGAGGCAGCCGCCATCATCCGGCGGCACGAAAGGCAAGGCGGCAAAGGCCACCACCTGCCGATCATCGCATTGACCGCCCATGCCGGCGCCGGCGCCCGCGAACGAGCCATCGACGCCGGCATGGACGAGTACCTGAGCAAGCCCTTC
The DNA here is from genome assembly GCA_965365185.1 of uncultured bacterium. GTDB lineage: Bacteria > Acidobacteriota > UBA890 > UBA890 > UBA890 > CBDCGW01. The sequence continues at coordinate 2,461 of CBDUAS010000068.1, forward strand.
GAGATGAGCGACCTGCGTGACGTGCTCGAGCGGTGCGTGCCCGGCAAACAGGTGGTGTGAGCCCCAGAGCCTGTCGGTCAGGCGCCGAGATCGAAGTCGCGTAGGAACTTCTTCACGCCCGCGGGGGTCGCTTTCATCGCAGGCCTTCCGCGCTCCCAGTTGGCCGGACAGAGCTCCCCGGTGCGGTCAATATGGCGCACGGCGTCCAGCGTTCGCAGAGTATCGTGCACACTGCGACCGAGGGACATGTCGTTGATGACCACGTGGCGGACCACGGCTTCACGGTCGAGCAGAAACGTAGCGCGCAACGCTCGCCCGTCATCGGACAGGACGCCGTACGCGCGTGTGATCTTCCGGGACTCGTCCGAAAGCAGCGGAAAGCGGACGGAGCCTATGCCGCCCTCATCGACCGGGGTGTTCTTCCAGTGTGCGTGCCGGGCCTCGGGGTCCACCGAGATACCGAGGACCTCGCATTCGCGTTCGCTGAAATCGTCGAGCTTGTGGTCGAAGGCGAGAATCTCCGATGGGCACACGACGGTGAAGTCCTCCGGGTAGAAGAACATCACGACGTATCGACCGGCGTACTCCTCCAGTGACAGGTCCTCGCGGATGGAATTGTCCGGCATGACCGCCGTCGCGGTAAACCCGGGGGCGGCGCGGCCGACCAGGGTCCTCATCCAGCGGTCTCCTCGCTCGTTTCGGCGGCGTTCATCTGCTCGCGCAAGGCCTCCATGTCGAGCTCGCGCACTTGGGCGAGAAGACTGTCGAGCTTGTTTTCGCTCAGGTAGCCGGGCTGGGACGCCAGCATGATCCGCTCGCGGACGACGATGAGGGTCGGCACATGCTCGACCTCGAAGGCAGCGGCCAGATCACCGGCTTCCTGGGTGTTGACCCGGCAGAAAGCCATGTCGGGGTTGCGCGCGGCGGCCGCGGCGAACAGCGGCGCGAACTCCCGGCAGGGTGCACACCAGGGGGCCCAGAAATCGACGATCGCGGTGTCGCGCTCCGCCAGAATGCGCTCGACGTCGTCTTCCGTCGCCAGATCGTGGACACGCATGGATTCGTTCGGGGCCACAGCCCGTTGCGGTCGACGGGGAGGCATCGGGCGGGGACGAATCCCCGCCCGCGGAATCAAACAGACGCCTTCGACCTCCCGTCCGTGGTCCGGGCGTTCCTATCTACTTGACGAGATGAACCTCGCTGTGCGCCGCGCAGCCCGCCTCCCGGAAGTCCTTTGTGGTGGGATCCACATCCTTGTCGCAGATCCAGTACTCACCGGCGTCGTCCACGTAGATCTTTATCGGACGGACGCCGGGCCGGAGGATGCCCTTACCGATGTGGATGGTGGCGCTTTCTTCGTCGGCCATCTTGTCTCTCCTGATGGGCAACTGGGCGGAGACGCATCGGGGACGTCCCTTGATCGTACCGCGCCTGCCGCCAATATTCAGACGTTCGGGTCACCATTTTCCGCGTCGTCGACTCAGAGGCCCTTGAAAGGATTCATCCCGTACTCCTCCACCATTTCCAGCATGCCGTCGAGGATCTCGGGAAGACGGGCGTACTCGGATATCTGCAGCTCGTGCAGCTCCAGGCGCTCGTGCTCCAGGGCCATCGACTCGAGCGTCTCGCGCACGTTCTCAGTGCGCCGCGAGGCCAGCTCGCTGCCCTTGATGAAGTGGCACTGATAGTCATCCCCGTAGCGACAGCCGACGAGAGCGATGCCGTCGTATCCGGCCGAAAGCGCCTCACGGATCCAAACCGTGTTGACGGATCCCAAACAGCGCACCGGGACCACGCGCACGAACGGATTGCACCGCAGCCCTTGCTCGGCCATGAGCTCGAACGCCGGCAGCGCGTCGTTCTCGCACAGCAGCGCCAGGAAGCGTGGTTTCTCCTCGAACTCGTCGGGAACGTCGACCGCCTTGATCATCGCCGTCACGGTCTCGACCGAGTAGTCCTTGAACGAGACGATGCGCTCCGGGCACGCGCCCATGCAAACACCGCAACGCCGGCAGCGGGTGGCGCGGAGCAATGGCGTGCCCTTGTCGTCCTCGTTGAGCACGCCGAAGGGACATTCCTCCGTGCAACGCTTGCACAGCGTGCAACGCGGCATGAAGAAGTCCGGATAGGACCTGTCGCCCGCGCGTGGATGCACGGCTTCTCCGCGGGCCGTCATCTCGACGCACTGGATCGCTTTCAAGGCCGCTCCGGTGGCGTCCTCTCGGCAGGCCGTACCGTAAACGGGTTGACGCACCGCGCCGGTCGCGTAGATGCCCGTGCGCCGCGTCTCATACGGAAAGCAAATGAAGTGTGAGTCGGGGAAACCGTACTCGAGCGTCGGCAGGTCAGGCCCCTGTCGGTAGTCGAGGTTGAGGATGCGTGTGCCCTCGTGGTGGGCCAGCTTCTCGACCGCCTCGGCTGCGCGCTGGCGCTGTGCATCCGACTCGCCTTCGGTGACGGCGACGCGCGCGTCCTCGAGTGCACGTATGGCCTCGCCGTCGGCGGCATTGGGTTCCATACCGGCGGCGACGACGACCAGGTCGACCGTGACCTCTGTGTCCTCGGCGTCGGTTCCGTTGCTCACCGAGACGACGCACCTTCCCTGCTCATCGCGGGTGACGTCGGTCACCTGCCCGCGCAGCGGGAAAATGCCGGGATCCTCCTGCACCCGACGATAGAAGCTCTCGTAGTGGCCGGGCGCGCGCATATGCTCGAAGACGATGTAGGCCTCGCCGTCGTCCACTGACTCGCGCAGGCACAGGGCCTGCTTCATCGACGTGAGACAGCAAATCGAGGAGCAATACGAGGGGCGCGGGCCGGACGAGCCGCCGCATTGCACGAAGGCAATGCGCTTGACCGCTGCCCCGTCGGACGGCCGGGTGATCCGCCCTTGATCGCGCAGCATCTGTTCCAGCTCTACGTTCCGGATTACATCTTCGACGCGGCCCCAGGAAAGCGCTTCACGCGGCTCGGTGGGCTTCCACCCCGTCGCCTGAACGATGGCACCGACGCGGAACTCGGCTAACGGCTCGCCCCCGGCCTTGCCGTTGGGGGCGGTCTGCAGCTTCACATCGAACAACCCCGGAGCGCCGCTGATCGCGGTGGGTACCGCAGACGTGTAGATGTTGACGAGGGGGTGGTCCCGAACCGACGCGACGAGATCGTCGATGCCGGGGTCCTCGAGGTCGCGAAAAGGCGGCCGCGTCGGAATCGACCGATGTTGCCGAGCCAGCCACCCGCCCAGGTCTTCGCTCTTTTCCACAAGACGTACTTCGTAGCCGGCGCGTGCCGCCTCCAATGCCGCCGTCAACCCGGCGACGCCGCCGCCGACGACGAGCAGCGTTCTGTCGATCTGCTCGTCGGGGTCGAAGGGCACGAGCGGCTCCATCTTGCGGATCTTGGCGATGTACATGCGGAGGTAATCCTCCGCCAGCATCTGCGTGTCCTCGTCGTCCGGCGGCTGGCACCAAACCACGTGCTCGCGCAGGGCAACGTGCTCGACGATCACCCCTTCCGGGTAGACGCCGGGCTCGATCCTCCGCGCCGAGACGCCAGCGACCACGACCTTGTTCAGGCCATGTTCCTCGACCGCCTGGAGCAGCGGCTCGAGTCCCGCACCCTGGCACGAAGCCACCGTTTCACAGACGCACACATCGTCCTCGGCCACGGCGACCTGGCGCAGCGCCTCGATATCGAGCGCCGCGGATATCCCGTAGCCCGTACAGATGAAGACGCCGATCTTGTCGTCCATGCCATCACACTCCGGTCTCGTGGGCGCGAAGGCACTGGATGGCCTTCAACGCCGCCGCGGTGGCCGCCTTTGTGGAGGTCGAAACGTCGCAGGGGCTGAGCGTGCAGCCGACCGGGAAAACACCGGGCAGGTTGCTCGAAGGGTCGATGAATCCGTGCTCGTCGTACGCGACGCCGAGCGGAATCTCGGTATCGACGGTCGACGGCACGATGCCGGTCGCCAGCACGACCAGGTCGAACGTCTCCCGCAGTCGCTCGCCGGACAGTGTCTCCTCGACGTCGAGCACGAGGTTATCGGTTTCCGGTTCCTCCTCGATGCGGCTCACCTTCCCCTTGATGAAGGCAAAGCCCTCGTCCTCGAGCATGTCGTGAAAGAAGCTCTCCCGGCTGCCGATGGTTCGCATGTCAATGTAGAAGACGGTCGCGCGGGCGGTCTCGCTCTGCTCGCGGAGGTAGCGACATTGCTTCAGCGAAGCCATGCAACAGACCGACGAGCAATACGGCAGATGCTCGTCGTCGCGGGACCCGGCACATTGCACGAAAGCCACGTTCTCGGCCGGCTTTCCGTCCGACGGGCGGACGATCTCACCGCCGCTGGGCCCATTGGCGGCGGCGAGGCGCTCGACCATGACGTTGGTGATCACGTTGGCACAGCGACCGAACCCGAGCTGCTCGATCTTCGTCGCGTCGTAGGATCGCCAACCGGTGGCCACGATGATGGCGCCTGCCTCGACGGTGATCTCTTCGTCCGCCATCTCGAGGTCGAAGGCGCCCTCGGGAAGCAGCTCCTGGAGCTTCTGCTCGTCCGCGTCGCTCAGCGAATCGCGGTCGAGGAAATAGGCGTGCGGGTAGGCCATCTCGTGCGGCAGGTACAGAGCCTTGGTTTTCGACATGCCGAGATTGAAGTCGTCTTCTCGTTCCGATTCGAGCTGTTGCGCCACGGACTCGTCGAGCAACAGCTCTTCGGTGACGTACCGCGGTCGTTTGCGAATCCGCACGGTGAAGTCGCCGCAAGTACCGGAGACCTCCTCTACCGTCGCCAGTGTGTGCACGGTGATGCGCGGATTCGTCCGGATGCGACGGGCATTGATCTCGAAGCCGCAGGTCGGCGGGCACATCTTGGGAAAGTACCGATGCGCCCGCATGACGCGTCCGCCGAGGTAAGGCTCCCGCTCGACGATCACGGCCCGGTAGCCGACCTCGGCAGCCTCCACGGCCGCCGTCATGCCGGCTACGCCGCCTCCGATCACGAGGACGGGCTTGGCAGCACCATTCATGTCTTCCCTCCGGGTCCTTTGCAATGTTCGGCGGCCCTGACTCGGAGTCGAACCAGCCCCTCAGCGGCCGTCAAAAACCAGCTCTCCGCCGACCACGGTGGCGATGACGCGCACGTCACCGATCTGATCGGGCGGCATGTCGGTGAGGTCGCGCTCGAGAATCACCAGGTCGGCGAGCTTGCCGACTTCGAGCGAGCCCTTGAGGTCCTCCTCGAACGAGGCATAGGCGGCGTCGATCGTATAGGCGCGCAGCGCCTCCTCGACGGTGATCTTCTGTTCCGGCACCCAGCCGTCCGGATGGGCCCCGTCGACGGTGCGGCGCGTGACCGCCGCATAGATCCCCTCGAGCGGCGTCGGCGGTGCCACCGACCAATCGGAGCCGAACGCCGGTCGCGCCCCCGCGTCGATCAGGGAGCGGAACGCGTACGTGGTCTTGATGCGTTCGGGCCCGATGACGCGCTCGGCCCAGCGGCCGTCGTCGATGGCGTGGTAAGGCTGCATCACCGGGATCACCCCGAGCTCGGCGAAGCGCGGGATGTCGTCGGGATGGATGTGCTGGGCATGCTCGATGCGAAAGCGCCGATCGCGCTCACCGTTCTCGAGGGCGATATTCTCGAACATGTCGAGTTGCATCCTGATGGCGCGATCGCCGATGGCGTGCACGTTCACCTGCAGGCCGACACCGTCGGCGGCGCTCGACCACGCGTACAGATCCTCCGGTGTGTTGACGAGCAGCCCGGTGTCGTTCGGTGCGTCGGTGAAGGGCTCGAAGAACGCCGCGGTGTGCGAGCCGAGCGAGCCGTCGACCATCGCCTTCAGCCCGCCCGTGCGCAGCCACGCGTCGCCGCGGCCTTCCTCCGCGACGCGGTCGCGCAGGCGCTCCCAGCTACGAAGCGGAACGCTGGCGTAGATGCGCACCAGCATTCGGCCCTCGTCGCGCGCGCGCTCGAACACGGCGAGGTCGTTCCACGTACCCATATGGTGGACCGTCGTCACCCCCTTGGAGGCCACGAACTCCATGGCGGCATCGAGGGCGCGGTCCTCCAACGCAGCGGGCGGGTCCGGAATCACGCGGCTGACCAGCCCCATCGCGTTGTCCTTGAATACCCCGGCCGGATTGCCGTCGGCATCGCGGACGATCGTGCCGCCGTCGACCTCGAGAGTCCGGCCGCTGATCCCCGCCGCGCGCATCGCCGCCGAGTTGGCCAACGCCATGTGCCCATCGAGCCGGCTGACGAACACCGGGATTTCCTCGGTCCCGGCGTCGATCCACTCGGCCCTTGGCAGCTCGCCGCCCCACAGCTCGTGATCCCAGTCGCCGCCGGTGATCCACGTTCCGGGCCCGAGGTCCGCGGCAAACTCTTCGATGCGCCGGCTGAACTCCTGCGGAGTCTCAGCGTCCCGCAGTTGCACGGACGACAGACCGAAGCCGCTCGAGAGAAAGTGGACGTGCGTATCGATGAATCCGGGGACCACCATGCCTCCGTTGGCGTCGATGACCGTTGTTTCGGCGCCTAGGAAGGGCTCGATGTCCGGCCGGCCCCCCACGGCGACGATGGTGTCGTCGCGCACCGCGACGGCTTGTGCCCAGGACTGGGACGAGTCCGCCGTCCAGACGCGTGCGTTGACCACGACGACCGTCGCCGGGTCCTCGGCGGCGGGCATTCCGGAGCATGCGGTGAACGTCATCACGGCAAGTCCGAGCGCCACCGCCGGGGAAAGGCGTCTCGCTGCGGCGAGACGGGCGACGGCTCGAAGATGAGATGGACGCGGCCGGATACGGACTCTCATCGGTGGATCTCCTGGCGCTGATCCGGGTTGATGCTGCCGTCTGGCGCGGGCCCGTGCCGGCGCCGATCCCGGCAGTCTGTCGGCGCCGGGCGGCCCCGGAGCGACTGCCACGCGACAGGCGCATCGCCCCTTAAAGCAGACTCTGGGGTCTTAGAATATCACCGAACGCCGTCGGCGGCTTCCGAGCCCATGCCCTGCCGCGCGCGCGGCAGCGCGGCCGTGGGGCTGATCCGCCGTCGCGCCCATCCCGCCGCCTTGCCTGGTAGCAACCCGGATTGTTAAAATGATCATTACTGAGTAGAACTACGTATAAATATTTAGAATTATGTATTGAATAGTTCTACGAGAGTTTTCTATCGTTAAGTAGCCACGGGAGGTGACTGATATATTTATCAGCCCACGGCGCGATACAAGGAGTTCCCCGACAATGATCATGAGACGGATTGAGAACTGGTACTACGAGGCTCTGGCCGCCTGGAGCCTGTGGCGGCACCGCAAGGTGATCGGCATGTTGCGGGAAGGCCACGGGCTGCCGCCGCGACCGGCCTGGAAGATCTCGATCGCCTATCTCTGGAGCGCCCTGGCAGACTGAGGAGGCAGAACGTCCGCGGCTCCTCGGCGGTCTGCGCGAGCATCCGCGGGCGCCCGAATCCGCCCCCGTGCGTTTTCGAGATCGTCGCCAACGCCGTAAGATCGCCCGCATGAACGGTCTTCGGCGTGACCTTGCCGCTGCGGCATCCTGCCGTGTCCCCACGGTCGCGGTACAAGCCGCATGAGGGCGGTCGTCCTGCACCGCCACGGCGGGCCCGAGGTGCTTCGGGTCGCGGAGCACCCTGCTCCGGAACCGGTCGCCGGAGAGGTCGCCGTCGGCATCGAAGCGGTGGGCATCAACTACGCCGAGGTTCTCTCGCGCAAGGGGCTTTACGGCTGGGCGCCACGGCTCCCCTACGGGATTGGCATGGAGGCCTGCGGCCGCGTCGAGAAAGCCGGAGAGGGCGTCGACACCGGCCGCATCGGCGAGCGGGTCATCGTCG
>CBDUAS010000069.1:0-10197 GCA_965365185.1 uncultured bacterium
AATACAGAGAAGTCAGCTCCAGAAAAAAAACATGCGGGCGGCCATTCGCCGGGCGGGATTCGGCGCCTGGCTGCCGTTCCATCTGCTGCCGGCCATGCGGTTTGCCGAAGAGGTCGCGTCGGCGGGGTTTGGCGGCGTCGTTCTCAATGCCGCGTATCCGGACGTCGTCAACGTCGTGCTCGCCCGTCTCGGTATGCCGGTGACCGCGGGTGTGGGCAACGTCGACGAGCTGGTGACCAAGCTGCGCGTGGCCCTGGGAAGATCGCTCGAGCTCGACGCCGCGGCGTTGAAGATCCACCTGGTTGCCCACCATGCCCTGCAGAAGCACGCGTTCGCCGCTGCGAGCGGCGCACAGCGGGCCGCGCCGGGCCCCGGCGCGAGCAGCCCGGCAGAATCGACAGACGATGCCGGCGCCACGGACGCGGTGCCGCCGTTCTTCGTCAGAGTCGAGCACGACGGAGTCGATATCACCGGTCAGATCGATGCTGCGGGCGTTCTCCTGTCGCCCTGCCCGTTGCCTTCGGGGCCGGCCTGGGGGACGTTTTCCGCCGCCTCCGCCGTCCGGCTGGTGGAATTGTTGATCGCCGGCTCGTCCTCACGGACGCACGCCCCCGGACCCGAGGGGCTGGCCGGTGGATACCCGGTCGACGTCGATGCCGGCGGCGTATCCGTGGCGAAGGTCCCGGGATTGACGCGGCAACAGGCAATCGACATCAACGAGCGATCGCACCGGTTCGACGGTATCGATCGGATCGAGGAAGATGGAACGGTCGTGTACACGCGCGGTACGCGGGCGGCAATGCGCGAGGTGCTCGGCTACGATTGCCGGGAGCTTTCGCCGGCCGACGTTGCCGATCGCGCGGCGGAGCTGGCGGAGCGCTTTGCCGCCTTTGCCGAGCGACACGACGTTGCCTTGAACGTGGCCGATCGCTGGTGACGTTGCGATACCGGACGGTTCCGGAGGATGGATGGACGGACTGAAGAACAAATGCGCTGTCATCACGGGCGGCGCCAGCGGCATCGGCGCAGCGACTGCCGTGAGGTTCATGCGCGAGGGAGCGCGGGTCTTCGTTCTCGATGCCGATGCCGCCGCCTGTGAGCGCTTCACGGAGGAGAACGCCGCCCTGGAGGGGTCTGTTGTCGCGGACGTCAGCGAACGGGACCAGGTGGAGGCCGCCTTCCGACGGGTGGTGGAAGACGGGGGCGGCGTCGACGTGCTGGTCAACAACGCCGGCATCAGCGTGCGCCACGACTTCCTGGACATCACGGTGACCGACTGGGAGCGCGTGGTGAACGTCAACCTGAACGGAGCGTTTCACGTCGCCCAGGTCGCCGCCCGACACATGGTGGAGCGCGACGGCGGCGTGATTCTCAACACCGCCTCGACCAACGGCATCATGGGATACCCGTATTATGCGGACTACAACGCCAGCAAGGCCGGCCTGATCTCGCTGACCAAGTCGATGGCGCTCGAGCTGGCGCCGCGCGTGCGGGTCAACGCGGTGGCACCAGGATATGTGTTGACGCCGATGCAGCGGCGCGAATACACCGACGACATGCTCGCGGACGTCGACGCCAAGATCCCGCTGGGTCGGCACGCGCGTCCCGAGGAGATCGCCGGGCTGTTCGCCTACTTGGCCTCGGACGACGCCGCCTACATCACCGGGCATGTCTTTCCCATCGACGGCGGCGAGATCGTCGGCGGACTGGCCAGCCGATGACCGCCGTCGTAATCGGCCGGCACCCGATCCGTGTACGGCGTGGAGACGATCGATGAGCCGCAGTACCGAGAAGTCAGAGGAGCGTTTCCGGCGCGCCCTCGAGGTGATGGTCGAAGGCGGCAGCTCACCGTCGCGCGGGCCGGCCAACTACGGCGAATTCCCGCTGTTTCTGCAGCGCGGCGAGGGTGGCCACGTCTGGGATGCGGACGGCAACCGCTACATCGACTGGATGCTCGCGTACGGGGCCTTGCCGCTGGGGCACGCGCATCCGGCAGTCGTCGAGGCGGTGGCGAAAGCGGCCGAGAGCGGCAACCTGTTTGCCGCCGCCACCGAGATCGAGGTCGAAGTTGCGGAGCTCGTCGCGCAGATGATCCCGGGGGCCGAGAAAGTGCGCTTCGCCAACACGGGGACCGAGGCGACCATGGCGGCGATCCGCCTGGCGCGCGGCATGACCGGCAGGCCCAAGTTCATCAAGTTCGAGGGCCATTACCACGGCTGGTACGACGATTTCCTCGCCAGCTCGCACCCGGTGTCGCCGGTTGCCCTCGGACATCGCAACGACCCGGTGAAGATCCCGGACAGCTCGGGGCTGAACCGCCGGGCGCTCGAGGACACCATCGTCGTGCCCTGGAACGACCTCGATGCGGTGGAGGGGGCCGTGCGCGACAATCGGGAGCGGCTTGCAGCGGTGATCACCGAGGGGGTGATGGCGAACATCGGCGTGATTCCGCCGCGCCAGGGCTACCTGCAGGAGCTGCGCCGCCTGACCCGCGACAACGACGTACTGCTGATCCTCGACGAGACCGTCACCGGTTTCCGCGTCGCCCCCGGCGGCTGCCAACAGCACTTCGGCGTCGATGCGGACATCGTCACCTTCGGCAAAGGCGTCGGTGCCGGCATGCCGGTGGCGGGCTTCGCCGGCCGCTCCGAGCTCATGGATGGGCTCGCCTGGGGCGGCGTGCTGCATTACGGCACGCAGAACGCGTCGCGCGTCGGCATGTTTGCCGCCGCGGCCAACCTGCGCGAGCTGTCGAAGGACGGCGGCGCGGCGTTCGAGCGTCTCTGGCACATCGGCGATTCGCTCAGCAACGGCTTGCGCGACCTCTTCGCCGCCCGGCAGGTGCCGGCGATCGTGCAGAACGTCGGGCCGATGCTGCAGATCATGTTCACCGAGCGCGAGGCGATCCACGACCTGCGCGAGTTCTGCGAGCACGTCGATCGGCACCGCTTCCAGCGGTTCGTCTGGGGATTGTTCGAACACGGCGTGTACATGAGCCCGGCGGCGGCGTTGCACTCGGTCGCCTGCCTGGCGCATACGGAGGAAGACGTGCGCGAAACGCTCGACGCGGTGGAACGGGTGATCGCAGGGTGAAGGGAAGGGTCGCTGTCGTCACCGGTGCGGCGTCGGGGATCGGACGCGCCGTTGCGGAGCTGCTTGCCGCCGAGGGTGCCGAGGTGCTTGCGGTCGATATCGATCCGGCAGGGGAGGCGGTGAGCCGTGAGGTCGAGGAAACGCACGGGAAGCTGGCCTTCTTTCGCGCCGACCTTGCCAGCCGGAGCGACTGCGAGGCCGTGGTTGCCGACGCCGTTCGTCGCCATGGTCGCTTGGACGTGCTGATCAACTGCGCCGGCGTGATTCGCCGGGCCACGATCCTGGAGACCAGCGAGGCCGATTGGGATCGCGTGATGGACGTGAACCTAAAGGCCGTTTATCTGCTCTCGCGGGAGGCCATCCCGGCGATGATCGGTGGTGGCGGCGGTGCGATCGTGAACATCGCCTCGGCCTGGGGGCTGGCGGCCGGCGCGCATGCGGCGGCGTACTGCGCCTCGAAAGGCGGTGTGGTGCAGCTCACCCGCGCCATGGCCATCGACCACGCGGCCGACCGGATCCGCGTCAACTGCCTGTGCCCGGGAGACGTCGACACCCCGATGCTGGCGGCAGAAGCAGCCGATCTCGGCGAAGGCGCGGAGGCGTTCTACCGGGACGCCGCCGACCGGCCGGCACGGCGGATCGGCAGCGCCGCGGAAATCGCCCAGGCGGTGCTGTACCTCGCGTCCGATCGATCGCGGTACGTTACCGGCACGGCGATGGTGATCGACGGCGGCGGCTCCCTCGGATGAGCCCGACGCCGCTCGTGCACGGCGCAAGAGTTCGATGCATACTTTTGACATGTACAAGCCTGTGACAGCAGCGGGTAACGGACGCGTCGCCGGTGAACTTGGCCGAGGAGCGGGGGATCTTCCGTGACCGAGGCGGGCGCGCGGAAGAACCTGAACCCGGACAGAGAATTCGAAGCCGACGAGATACGCGCCGAGCTCGACCGCATCCTGGCAAGCGATCCGTTCCGTACGTCAAATAGGATCCGGCAGTTCCTCCGTTTTGTCGTCGAAGAGACGCTGGCCGGGCGGCCCGACGCCATCAAGGCGTATTCCATTGCCATCGATTGCTTCGAGCGCGAAGCGGACTTCGATCCGCAGCTCGACCCCTACGTGCGCATCGTGGCCCGTCGCTTGCGGCGAGCGCTCAAGCACTACTACGAGGAGCAGGGTGCAGACGACCCGGTTCGCAACAGAGTCATCGCGGGTAGCGACCAGAGAACGACCTGGGTCGATCGATGAAACAGCATCTCGTCGTGGAGCCGGTCGGCGGTCTCCGCCGTGGGGTAGTTGTCGGGAAACGGCAGCGAGCGCAGCTCTTCCCAAGCGGTCCTCGGTACCAAGGCTTGCGGTGCGCAACCCTGCAGGATCACCGTGATCAAGAGCACGGCGATCAGCGATTGAAATCGGCATGTCGACATTTCACCCTCCCCATTCGTCCCGTGACTCGAAATGACGCTGAGCATCGCGATCAGCCGACCGGGATCGTGTACGACACGTTGACGCGGATGGAGTTCTTCACCGCTGGCCCCGGGTAGCTCTTGTAGATGAGACTGGTCTGGTACTCGCCGTAGATGTTCCAGGTGCCGGCTTCTTGTATCAGCACCTTGCCGAAGCGCACGCCGATGGGCAGGTACAGCTTGCTGCTGTCCCAGTCGTACAGGGCCACCTGGTCGCCGTTGCCGATGTACCAGCCGCTCTTGCCGAAGCTGTAGTTGATGATGGGGGCGATGCCCAGCGGGTTGGTCTCGGAGTTTCCGGGCGGCAGTGCCGTGGGGTCGATGCCGCGCCACGACTGGGTGAACAGGGCGCCGTAGAACCACGAGCCGCTGCTGTTGACCGCGGCGGCGGCGAAGCCATAACCGAACTCATCGCGCGCCACGGTCTCCTTGCCGGGCAAGGTCACCAGCGGGCCGATGCCGAAGCGTCCGGTGCCCCAGTCGAAGGCGCGCGGGATGATCAGCGCGAAGATCTCGGTGTTGCCGAGGCCCGACTGGCCCTGGGCGTTCTCGTAGTGCCGCAGGGTCACGCGCGGAAGGATGGTGAAGCTGCCCAAGGCCACCGGGATGACGGCGCGGAGCTGGATGTAGTCGTTGGAGCCGGCAGCCCGCGTGGAGCCGTCTTCCAGCGTGTCCATGTGGTAATCGGGCATGTTCTGGTAGGAAAGCTGGAAGCTCCACTGCGTCGCGTCGAGTCGAGGGCCTTACTTTGTGCGTCCTGCTCGCCGGGGGCCGGCGCCGTCGCTTCCGCCTGGTCCTGGGGCGGGACCATCGCGGTTGCCGGAGCGCGTGCCTGCGGCGGCGGGTCATCGGAGCTGATGGCAAGCGCTTGGGCGCCGGCCGCGTTCGAGCCCAGGAGCAGCAGGGCGGTGATCAGCCCGAGCGCCGCGGCGCGGAGAACCCAGTGTGAGTCTCCCCATGGCGCCGTAACAAGCTTGGAAAGCCTCATTCTCTCCCCGCTTCCATGACATGGCTTCCATGACATGCGCCGCGGAACACCGGACGGTCAACGGCGACCCGGGCGCAGCATCCAGGGGACTCTAGCGACTTTCGAAAAAGCGGCGAAGTATCGGTGGGGTACGTTACGCGAGGGGATACGCTTTGCCGGCCGGACGATACTTATTCCCCGCTGCATCGTTGGCTAGCGTTCTCCTGGCGGGGCATCGGGGACTTCGAACCCGCGGCGCGACGCGCACGTCCGGCCGGCGCGGACTCGACGGCGAGGCAAACGATGAAGAAGGTGACGCGATCCATCGGGGGGGTGTTCGTCGGAGGCTTCCTCGTCCTGTTGCCGTTTCTGATCTCTTATCTGCTGCTGGGCGGTCTCTTCGACATGCTGCTGTCGCTGACGCAGCCGATCGTCGACCTGCTGCCGGTCGCCTTGTTCCCCGACGAGTGGACGGAGCGGGCGGTGGCCGCCGGGACGCTCGTGGTGATCGTGTTCGTCGTCGGATTGGCGGCGCGTTCGCGCCTCGGCCATTTCGTCGGGGAGTGGATCGAGACCCGGGTGCTGATGCGGTTTCCTCCCTACGAGATCGTCCGTAGCTTTGCCCGCCGCATGCTCGGCAGCGATCCGCCCGACTCGCTGCAGCCGGCGTTTCTGCTCGTCTCGCCCGGCAACCGCATGCTCTGTTTCGTCGTCGAATACGTTCCGCAGCACGAGAGCGCCGTGATCTTCGTGCCGCTGGCGCCGACCCCCGGCATCGGCAACGTCCAGGTGACGAGCCTCGAGGGACTGGAGCCGATCGAGGCGAGCTTCGGTGATGCTGTTGGCTGTCTGTTCAATTGGGGAGCGGGAACGGCCGAACTCGTCGACTCCCACCTGAAGTCGGTACAGGGAAAGGGGGAGCCGTGAAGGACTCACTCGACGTGTTGGAGTTTCGCCGGGGCCGGGCGCCGCAGAATGTCATCGAGCGTTTTCCGGGACGGGAGCGTATCGTGGCGAAACTCTGGCATGATGACCGAGAGTTCCGCGAGATCTACCGCGACTATCGCGAAGCGATCGCATTGCTGCGGCTCTGTGAGCAGCGCGGGCTCGAGAAAGAGAGACGAAGCACCGTTGCGGAATTGGTGGCGGAGTTGGAGGAAGAAATGCTGGCGGCAGTCGAGCGCCATCGGTAGCGGGTCGACCCGGGGGAGCGTTTCGGTTCTTGCGGTGGCTTACGTTCTCACCCTCCCGGTTGCGGTTACCGCCCAGGAGGTGGAGCCGCGCACCTTCGTGAACACGCCGACGGGCCTGAACTTCATCGCCGCCGGGTATGGGTTCCAGACCGGCAACGTGTTCTTCGACGCGGCGCTGCCGATCAAAGACGTCAACGCGGACCTGCACATCGGGTTCGTGCGGTACTTGCGCACGCTGGCGATCGCCGGAAAGCCGGCGAAGCTTGCCGTGGTACAGCCGTTCGTTGCGGGGCATTGGGAGGGTTTCCTGGACGGTGATTTTCGCACCCGCGACGCCAACGGACTCGGGGATCTTCGCCTCGGCCTGGATGTCCTCGTCTGGGGGGCGAGGCCGCGCTCGCCGCGTGAGCCGCCGCTAGCGGACGAGAGCACCGTCGTCGGCGCCGGCCTCGTGGTCATCGCTCCCACCGGCACCTACGACGACGAGCGACTCATCAATTTGGGATCGAATCGCTGGTCCATGCGGCCGCAGGTCGGTGTGTCGCATACCTTCGGGCGATGGACGGTGGAAGGTATCGGTGCGGTCTGGCTGTTCGGCGAGAACGACGATTTCTTCGGCGGCTCGTTGCTGACGCAGGAGAGGCTGTGGGCGATCAAGGGGGATGTCGTGTACAGCTTTTCCCCCGGCATGTGGCTGGCGGCGGGGCTTGCCTACGGTCAGGGCGCGACCAGCAGGGTAGACGGCGTGGTGCGCAACACCCTGCAGACGAACTGGCGTTTCGGTGGTGTGTTCGCCTACGCGCTGCGGCCGCGGCACGGCATCAACGTGTCGGTGATCAGCGGCGTCACCACCCGCGTCGGCGCCGACTTCGACAGCTTCGGTTTCGCCTACCAGTATCTGTGGGGCGGAGGGTGAGCGGCCGCGCCCCGGCCCGAGGTGCCGCCCGGACACGTTCCCGCGGGCTACTCTCCTTCTCACCGGTCACGGCCTTGTAATCTCGGACGTTCCGGTCTTTCATTACCCGGACCAGAGACCTGCGACTGCCGTTCCCCCCCGGAAAGGACCACCATGAATTCCCGTTCGGCGCCCGCGCCCTGTCGCTCACTCATCTTGGTTTTCTGCGCTCTCGGCCTCGTCTCGCTGGCCGCCTGTGGAGGCGGCGAGGCGCCACCCGCGGACACGGCCGCGAGCCCGGCACCCGCCGATCTCGACGCCGTTGCCCGTGATATCCACGAGCGCGTCATCACCCTCGATACCCACGTCGACATCCCGGGCAACTTCGGGACGCCCGGCGTCATGGATCCGGGAGAGCTCACGCAGCGCAAGGTCGACCTGCCGAAGATGCGTGAGGGCGGCCTCGACACCGTGTTCTTCATCGTCTACGTCGGCCAGCCGCGAACCGAGGATTGGGGCCTCACCGAAGAGGGCTACGCCGACGCGCTGGCGTCGGCGCTGCAGAAGTTCGAGGGCATTCACCGTCTGGCCGAAGAGATGCGTGCCGACGAAATCGGCCTGGCGACGAGCGCCGCCGACGTCGAGCGCATCGCCGCGGAGGGCAAGCTGGTGGCCGCGATCGGCGTCGAAAACGGCTACCCGATGGGCGAGGACCTGTCGCTGGTCGCCCGTTTCAAGGAGCTCGGCGCCGGATACATGGGCATTACCCACACGGGCCACAACCAACTCGGCGACGCGCACAGCCCGGCCGACCGGCCGCTGCACGGCGGCCTGTCCGAGCTCGGCCGCCAGGCGGTTGCGGAGATGAACCGCCAGGGGATCATGGTCGATGTCTCCCACGCCGGTAGGCAGACCACGCTGGAGGTCATGGAGGTCTCGCAGGCACCCATCATTGCCTCGCACTCGGGGGTGCAGGCCATGCGTGACGTCACCCGCAACCTCAGTGACGAAGAGCTATTGGCACTCAAGGAGAACGGTGGCGTGGCGCAGATGGTGGCGCTCGGAAGCTACGTAAAGGACACGTCGGAGCGCAACGCGGCGATGCAGGCGCTGCGCGAGGAGCTCGGCATTCGTGGCGGCCGTGGGGGTCGCGGAGGTCGCGGCGCCCCGGCGGAGATGACCGACGAAGAGCGCCAGGCACAGGAGGCGGCGCGTGCCGAGTTCGATCGCCGGGTTGCCGCAGAGATCGATCCGCAGTTCCCGGCCGCCAACGTGCAAGACTTCGTCGACCATATCGACTACGCCGTGAACCTCATCGGCATCGACCACGTCGGCATCAGCTCCGACTTCGACGGCGGCGGCGGCATCGTCGGCTGGGACGACGCTACCGAGACCTACAACGTCACCCGGGAGCTCGTCGAGCGTGGCTACTCCGAGGAGGAGGTCGCCAAGCTGTGGAGCGGCAACCTGCTGCGCGTCTGGCAGGAGGTCGAAGAGGTCGCCCGGCGGCTGCAGGCCGAAGGAGGCATGTGAGCGCGGTCGAGCTGCCGATCGACGGCGTTCTCGACCTGCATCAGTTTCGTCCGTCCGACGCGCGGGACGTAGTGGCCGATTACCTCGACGCCTGCCGCGACAAGGGAGTGCTCGACGTGCGCATCATCCATGGAAAGGGCAAGGGCGTGCTGCGCCGGATCGTCCATTCGGTGCTCGAAGGGCGGGCCGACGTCGTGTCGTTTCGCCTGGCGAGCGATAGCGGAAGCTGGGGCGCAACCGTGGTCAGGTTGGCGACGGATGATGCGGAAGCTCCCCCCGACAGGGGCACCCCGCTGCACGGTCTGGTGCTGCTCGCGGCGCTGGTATTCGTTCCGGTTGTGGCCGGCTGTGCGACGGGGAGCGTCGAGCAGGACGACGAAGCCGGTCTCCCGGCGGGTGCTCGCGATGCGCCCGAGGCGCTCGTGCTGCCGCCGGGCGGTGACGGACCTGAGGCCGTCTCGCTCCTCGGCGCGGCGTTGCTCCGACCCGAGCTGTCGGATGAGCGGCGGGCGCGGCTGGAAGCCGACCTGCAGGCCGCGGAAGCCGACTATCAAGCCCGCCCGAACGACGAGGCCGCCATCATCTGGTACGGACGCCGGCTCGCGTACCTGAGCCGCTACGTCGACGCCATCACGGTGTACTCGCGCGGCCTCGAGCTGCACCCGGATTCCTACGAGCTCCTGCGCCATCGTGGGCACCGCTACATCAGCACGCGACAGCTCGACGCGGCCGTCGCGGACCTCGAGCGAGCCGCGGAGCTGGCGCGGGATCAACCGGTCGAGATCGAGCCGGACGGGGCGCCGAACGCCCGTAACATCCCGCTGAGCAACGTGCACTTCAACATCTGGTACCACCTCGGCCTGGCCCACTATCTGCTCGGTGACTTCGAGTCCGCGCGCGATGCCTACCTCGAATGCATGCGCTACTCGGACAACGACGACCTGCGAGTGGCCACCAGCGACTGGCTCTACATGACCTATCGACGGCTGGGCGACGAAGCGGCCGCCGACGCCGTGTTGGCGCCGATCTCCGCGGACATGGAGATCATCGA
>CBDUAS010000070.1:0-10133 GCA_965365185.1 uncultured bacterium
CCAGTGCAGGGGTCTGCCCCCAAGCACGTGGGCATGGATGTGGAACACGGTCTGACCGCCGGCGCTGTTGCAGTTCACGACCAGGCGATAGCCGCGACCGTCGAAGCCGCGCTCTGCGGCCAGGCGCGCGGCCGTCGTGGCGAGCTTTCCGAACAACTCCCGGTGCCCGGACTGGAGGTCGTTGAGCGTCGCGATGTGCTCCCGCGGGATGATGATCAGGTGGTGAGGCGCCTGCGGATTGATGTCCTCGAACGCCACCACGTCGTCATCTTGGGAAACGTTGTTCGCGGGAATCTCGCCAGCCGCAATCTTGCAGAAGAGGCATTCTTCGGACATGGATCCTCCCGGGTTCGTCGCGGCAGCCGGGTGTCGATGACACGGCTGGAAGCTCCGGCCAAGGTACAGGGAGAGATATGCTGGACGCAAACGGCGGCGCTCGGTAGCCGGCGCCCGGACGGGATCTTGCCCGGGTAACCGGAGGATGGAAAGAGGCAGTGAGGTGAGCACGTTCGAAATGACAGTCGCCGACGAGGAGGATCTCGCTGAGATCTCGCCGCTGCTGACGGCAGCCGGTCTTGACGCGTGGCATCCGGCCGACGGGCCCGCGGAAGCGCTCGTCGCGCGAAACGAACGCGCGGAGTTGGTTGGCTGTGCCATCGTCGTCTCGCACGGCGACGTCGGGCTGCTGCGTTCGGTTGCCGTCGCCCACGACCAGCGCGGCACCGGCCTCGGCCGTTCCCTGGTCGAAGCGTTGCTGGCGAGGCCCGCGGTGAGACGTCTCCGCACTGTCTACCTGTTGACGACGACGGCTGCTGGCTTCTTTGAACGTTTGGGGTTCGCGGCCGTGGATCGCGCAGGGGTCGACCCGGTGATCAAACGGACGCGCCAATATCGCGAAGAGTGTCCGACCACAGCGGTCGTGATGAAAATCGATCTGCCTACTCGCGGAAGCGTTCGACAACCGCGCCGGCGCCGCTGAGCTTGTTCACCAGTGCTTCGTATCCGCGGTCGAGATGATAGAGACGATCGATGATCGTCTCTCCCTCCGCCGCCAGGCCGGCCAGTACCAGTGAGGCGGAAGCTCGCAGGTCGGTGGCCATGACCCGTGCTCCGCCGAGCTCGCTGGGCCCGCGTACGATGGCGCTGTGGCCGTCGATGGTGATATCGGCCCCCATGCGGTTGAGCTCGGGAACGTGCATGAAACGGTTCTCGAAGATGGTCTCCGTGATCACCGAGGGTCCGGTAGCCTGCGTCATGAGAGCCATGTACTGGGCCTGCATGTCGGTGGGAAAACCCGGGTGCGGTTGCGTTCGCATGTCGACGCCTCGGCGGGTCTCGCCGGCGCTGACGCGCAAGTTGTCGGTGCCGACCGCGATATCGGCGCCGCTTTCCTGCACCTTGTCGATCACCGCTTCCAGGTCGGGCGGGCGACAGCGAGCGACTTCCAGATTCTCGCCCGCCATGGCTCCGGCGATCAGGTAGGTACCCGCCTCGATACGGTCGGGGATGATCTCGTGATCTGCTCCGCCGAGCTCCCGGACGCCGCGCACCTCGATCGTGTCGGTGCCGGCGCCCTCGATGTCGGCGCCCATCGCATTGAGGAGCTCCGCGAGATCGGCGATTTCTGGCTCACGTGCCGCGTTGCGCAGCACGCTCGCGCCTTCCGCCAGCACTGCGGCCAGCATCAGATGTTCGGTTCCGCCGACGGTCGGTGAGTCGAAAATCACCTCGGCGCCGCGCAGCCGGTCCGCTCGGGCGACCACGTAGCCTTTCTCCACGTGCAGGTCAGCACCCAGTCGGGCCAGTCCGACGAGGTGCTGATCGACCGGGCGGGCCCCGATGGCGCAGCCGCCGGGAAGGGACACGCGCGCCGCACCCGTGCGTGCGAGCAAGGGTCCGAGGACGAGAAACGAGGCCCGCATCGTCTTCACCAGGTCGTACGGTGCCTCGGCGCTGGTGAACGATGGCAGGCGAGCTCGGGCAACATCGCCGTCACGCTCGAGCACCGCGCCGAGGTGTTCGAGCAGGCGGCAGATCGTGGCCACGTCGCGCACGGCGGGGACGTTGCGCAGGCGCACCGGTTCATCGGTCAGCAGGGCGGCCACGAGCTCGGGCAGAGCCGCGTTCTTGGCCCCGCCCACGCGCACGGAACCGCTCAGCCTGTGGCCTCCCTCAATGCGGAGCTTCTCCATGCGCACATGCTACCCGGTCTGGTGGCTTCTACGGCGCCGATCCGTTTCCTTGACGCACGGCACAGAGCGCGCCTGCATCCGTGCATCCCGGCTCACGCAATGTGCGCTCGAAGAGCTCGAAGATCCTGCGGTACTCGTCGGTCCAGGAGGTGGGCTCGACGAACCCGTGGTTTTCCACCGGGTAGACGGCGAGCTCCCAGTTTTCCTTGCCCAGCTCGATGAGCCGTTGCGCCAGCCGGACAACGTCGGAGAAGTGCACGTTCGTATCGACCATGCCGTGGAGCATCACCAGGTGCTGGCTCGGCCGGAAATTCTCCGCGAAGTAGATCGGCGATGACCTCTCGTACGCGTCTTCGTCTTCCTGCGGCAGGTTGAGAATGCGGCTGGTGTAGCCGTGGTTGTAGTGTGCCCAGTCGGTCACCGAGCGCAGGGCGGCGCCGGACTTGAAGGTGTCTGGGGCGGTGAACAGGCCCATCAGCGTGATGAAGCCGCCATACGATCCGCCATAGAGGCCGATGCGCCCGGCGTCGACGCCCTCGTTGGCGACCATCCAGCGGGCGCCGTCGACCTGGTCGGACAGGTCCTTGCCGCCCATCCAGCGGTAGATGCCGGTCCGCCAGGCGGCACCGTAGCCGGCGGAACCGCGGTAGTCGATGTCGAGCACCGTGTAGCCGGCCGCGGCGAGAAACTGGTTGAATTGGTACTCGCGGTAGTACGACGACCAGAAGTTGTGCACGTTGTGTAGATAGCCGGCGCCGTGCACGAAGATGACGCCGGCGCCGTTCGCCTCGGCGCCCATATCCGAGGGCCGGTAAATCCGCGCCGGCACCATGGTGCCGTCCTCCGCCGCGAAGCGGATGATCTCCGGCTTGATCCATGGGAAGGACTCCCACTCGTCGGTGGGGGAGTCGGTGACCCGCGCCATGTCCATGGCGTTGGCGGCGTCGGCGAGAAAGAGCTCCGGCGGTCGGTTGGCGGTGTCGTGAACGATGGCCAGGCGGCTTCCATCGGGCGACGGCGTGGCGACGAAGCGCCCGTCCCCATTGGTCAGCGGAGTACGCCCGCTGCCGTCGAACTCCGAGCGAGTCATGTGCTCGTTGAACGGCGACCCTTCGTTGGTGCGTAGCAGGAAGTGGGTGCGCTGCTCGGGAATGGTGACCGACAGCACCTCCCACTCGCCGCTGGTCAATGCCCGCTTGCCGGAGCCGTCGGCGTCGACCGCGTACAGGTGCGCATAGCCGCTCTCCTCGCTGACGAACCAAACCCGGTCGGTACCCGGCACGAACCCGACGCAGGAGGCGAAGCAAGGCCCCGCCACCCAGGCGTCGTCGTGCAGGTGATCGAGCAGCGTGCGCTCTCCGGTAGCGGCGTCGACGGACCATAGCCAGCGGTCCTTGTCGTCGAAGGAGACTGCAAAGACGAACGCCGTGGTGCCGTCGTCGTTCCAGCCGCTGTTGAATACCCGCGGTGCATGCTCGGCGTCGTGGTCGTCGGGCGCGACGTCGATCCAGGTAATCTCACCGGTGGCCGCGGCCAGGAGGCCGACGCGCGATGAGCTCTGCGTGTCGCCCACCTTGGTGCGAACGTCGAGATCGCGGGTGTAACCGTCGTCGGTAACCCAGTCGGGCACGATCGTGCCGGTTGCCTCTTGCGCCGGGGTGACGGCCTGCAGCAGGACGTACATCCCGTCGCGAGTGGGCGTCAGGCCCTGCACCCGCTCGTTGCGCTCGAGGTGAACCGTGGCCGGCCGGTCTGCCGCTGCTGCATCGCGGCGCTCCTCGGCGCGCTCGCGGCGCTCGGCCTCACGCCGAATGTGCTCGAACAGCTCGAGCTGTTGCTGCTCCAGGAATCCCTTCTGCCCCTCCGCCTCGGGCTCGTCTCGCGGTGCCGGCCCCGTGCTGATGAACGTCAGCTGCTCCAGCGCCCCGGACTCGACGCCGATGCGGAAGAGGTTGCTGCCGCGTCGGAAGATGACGGACTGGCCGTCGGTCGAGAAGCGCGGCTGTCCCTCGCTGTCCTGGGTCTGCGTCAGGCGGCGCGTCTGCATCGTTTGCCGGTCGACCAGATACAGGTCTCCCGAAACCGTCGACACACGCCAGCGGCGGTCGGCAGACAGGTCACCGGAGGCGATCAGCGGGGCTGCCTCCTCTGCCTCCCTGTAGTCGAGCTGCTCCAACCCGGTGCCGTCGGCGCGCACCCGATAGGTCGAAGCTTCGTCATCCCACGGCAGTCCTCCGGGTCGCCAGCGGAAGTAGACCCAGGCGGAGTCGTCCGTCCAGCGAACCTGAGAGGGAGCCTGCCCGACGTGTTCCTGTGCCCGCATGATATTGCGGATCGACAGCTCGAACGGCTCGTCGCTCACGGCCTCGGGGACGAAGGCCGCGGTGCTCTGGGCACCGACGGAAGAGGACACGAAGGTCGCCAGCAACACGGCGATCGGGACGATCAATTTCTTGCGCATAAGGGCTATCTCCGGGTGGATTGAGTTTGAGCGCTACCCGCGTTCCTTGACCATGAAGCTGTCGAGGGCTTTGCGAATCGCCGTCGCACCGCCGACGAAGATCACGTGATCGCCCTCCTCGATCACGGTGTCGCCGCGGGGAACGACCAGCTTCTCGCCGCGGATGATCGCCGCGACAACACATTCCTGAGGAACGGATGCCTCACTGATCCGCTGGCCGATGACGCGGGCGTCCGCGGGAACGAGGCCCCCGACCAGGTTGGCTACGCCGGCGCCGATCTCGAACAGGTCGGCGACTCCGGGCCTGTCGAGATAGTTCTCTACTGCGGCGGCGGTAGCCCAGGGGGCGCTGATCGCCACGACGCCGTTTTCGTGCAGCAGGGGAACGTGATCCGGGTCGATGACAAGGGCCATGACCTGGGCGATGCCGACGCGCTTGGCCTGCAGCGCGATGATCATGTTGGTGCCGTCGTCGTCCGCGGCAGCAATCGCCAAGTCGATGTTCTCGGGTCCCACCTGTTGCAGCAGCTCCCGCTTGGTGCCGTCTCCCTGATAGACGGGCATATGGAACGTCTGCTCGAGCTGGCGACAGACGGCCTCGTCCTGCTCGACGAACGTGACCTTGTGCTCCGCCGACCGGAACATCAGTCGCACCTCGTCTTCGGCGAGCAGGCGTCTGGCGATGCTCTGTCCCTTGTTTCCTCCCCCGATGATGAGAACGTGCATATGGGTCTTCTTTCTGTACTTGAGCAGATAGAGCTTTCGCGCCAGGCGATCGCGGACGTCGAATAGCTGGTCCCGGTTCCGTGCCTTGGACAGATAGACGGTCGCGCCGGCGGCTGTCATCAGGCCCCCGAGCACGAAGCTGCGGGTCTCCAGCGCCGGCACGAAGATCCAACAAGACAATGCGCCGACGATCGGCACCGCGGGATACAAGGCGACCTGAAACGGCCGGCGCAGGTTGGGCATCCTCGACTGCAGGGCGATGACGGCCAGGTTCACCAGTCCGAGGCCCATCAGGTAGCCGAAATCGCTCATCGAGGCAACGAACTCGACGATGCCGCTCGAGGCGAAAACCACGACCACGGCGGCGCAGACCAGCAAGGCGATGTGTGGGGTCCGGTAGCTTCGGTGCAGCGTGGCGAGTGAGTAGGGCAGGTGCCCGTCGCGCCCGAGGGCATAGAGCACGCGGGCGGCGGCGCCCAGGGTGACGCTGAACGCCGACAGGCTGGCCATCACCGTGGCGATGATTCCCGCCCACCGGCCCCATCCCCCGAACAGGGTGTCGGCAGCATAGATGAACGGCACGTCGCTCTCGGCCAGCTCCTCGTAAGGAATCGCGCCCATCATGACCCAGACGACGAAGACGTAGATGATGGTGGCCACGGCGAGCGTGATCAAGATGGCGCGCGGGATCGTCTTGGAGGGGTCGATGATCTCTTCCGAAGCTACCGTTATGAGCTCGAAGCCCACGTACGAGATGTAGATCAGCGCCATTGCCGGCAGGAAGGGCGTCCAGCCCATCGGTGCAACGGGCGTCAGATTCGGCGCCTCGACCTCGAAAGCTCCGAGCAAGGCGATACCGACCAGGACCGCCAGCTCGATCAGGTTCATCACCGTGATCACTTTGATCGCCTCCGACATACTGCGGATATTGAGCAACGTGAACACGGCAGCCACGGCGATGGCGATGAGCGCCATGCTGAGTCCGGGAAGAAAGTACGCGCGCACGGTAAGCGCGAAGACGACCGCGTACATGGCGCACGCCAGGGTGTTGCCGATCCAGAAGAACCAGCCGGTGAGGAACGCGAGCGGCCGTGGCAACGTGCGGCTGGTGAACGAGTAGCCGCCTCCGGCGATCGGCAGCGCGGCGCCCAGCTCGCTGTAGTTGAGCGCCGTGAATACCGTCAGCCCGCCCATCGCCAGATAGACGAGGATCCCGAGCGGTCCGATCATCCCCGCGACGACCCCCGGCAGAGCGAAGATCCCGGGCCCCATCATGGCGCCGATGCCGATCATCACGGCAAGGAAGAGGCCGATGTCACGTCGAAACCCCACAGGGTCAGCCATGGACCCTACGATACTCCGTATGTGCCCGGGACGATGCTCGATTCAGACGACTAGATCGGGCGCAACATCAGGTCTGTTGACTCGGTGCTCTCCGTGCCGTCAGGACACGCCGGATGCCGCGGTAGTCGGACTCGAGCGAGGGCTCTTCCCAGAGGTTACGCGGCAGCAGGTCGATCACGGCTTCCTCCTGCCCGCAGCCCAGCTCGAGGATCAGGTTTCGCCCGGGCCGCAGCAGCGCCGCCGCCTGCGGAATGATGCGCTCGTAGGCTTCCAGCCCGGTGGGGCCGGCGGCCCAGGCATCGCGCGGCTCGTGCAGGCGGACCTCCACGTCGACCTCATCGCTGTCGGCGACGTAGGGAGGGTTCGACACGATGATGCCGATGTCGTCGGGGGCGAGCTCCAGGGCCCGCAGAAAGTCGCCGCGCACGAGGGCGACGCGGTTGCGGACCCCCAGGCGCTCGGCGTTGCGGGCGGCGGTATCGAGTGCAGCGACCGACCGGTCGACGGCCAGCACCCAGCCGTCCGTACGACGGCGCGCCAGGCCGATGGCAATGGCGCCGCTGCCGGTGCCGACGTCCACGGCCCACCTTCCCTGTGCCGGGTCCCACAGCTCCAAAGCACGCTCGACAACGCCCTCGGTCTCCGGTCGCGGGATCAGCACCGCGGGGCCGACCTCGAGCTCGAAGTCGAGGAACGCGGCCTTGCCGCGCAGGTACTGCAAGGGTTCGCGGCCGGCGCGCCGCCGGGTGAGCTCGGAGAACAGGTCCCACTGCTCGTCGGTGATGCGCTCGGCCAGGGAGGCGATGAGTTGCGCGCGTGTGCGGTCGAGCACGTGGCCCAGCAGCAAGGTAGCTTCGAGTCGCGCGCCTTCGATGCCGGCCTCCCGGAGCCGGCGCTCGGCGTCGCTCAGGGCGGCACCGATCGTGGCGCTCACTGGCTCAGACCGCTTCGGCCGAGAGCTCCCTCTTGAGCCGTTCGGTCTCGTAGTGCGACGTAAGCTCCTCGACCAGCGGCTGGATATCACCGCCCATGATGGCGTCGATCTGGTGGCTGGTGAAGTTGATACGGTGGTCGGTGACGCGGTTTTGCGGGAAGTTGTAGGTACGGATCTTCTCGGAGCGGTCTCCGGAGCCGACCATGCCGCGGCGCTCGGCGGCGATGGCGTCGTGCTGTTCCTGCAGCTTCAGGTCGTACAACCGCGCCTTGAGGACCCGCATCGCCTTTGCCTTGTTCTTGTGCCACGAGCGCTCATCCTGGCACTGCACCACGAGCCCGCTGGGCTCGTGGATCAGGCGCACGGCCGAGTATGTTGTATTGACGCCCTGGCCCCCGGGTCCGGAGGCGCAGAATGTATCGACGCGAAGGTCTTTCTCGTCGATCTCGATCTCCACGTCCTCTGCCTCGGGAAGCACGGCAACGGTCACCGCCGAGGTGTGGATGCGCCCCGAAGCCTCCGTCTCGGGGACGCGCTGCACTCGATGGACGCCGCTTTCGTACTTGAGCTGGCTGTACGCCCCTTCGCCCTCGATCAGTGCATTGACCTCTTTGAGGCCTCCGGTGGCCGAGAAGCTCTCATCGAGAACCTCTACTTTCCAACGTCGGGCCTCGGCGAAACGCTGGTACATGCGGAAGATCTCGGCGGCAAACAAGGCCGCTTCCTCGCCCCCGGTGCCGGCTCGCACCTCCAGAACGACGTTGCGCTCGTCGTTGGGATCTTTCGGTAGCAGCAGTCGCATCAGCCGGCCTTCGACCGTTTCGCTTTCCTCTTCCAACGCTGTGAGCTCATCCTCGGCCATCGCCTTCATCTCGGGGTCGGACTCGTCGAGGAGCTCGCGGGTTCCGGCAATATCCACGGCAACCCGGCGGAAAGCGTGGAACGCCTCGACGATCTCGCGGAGCTCCGCGTGCCGCTTGGTGAGCTTGCGGTAGAGGTCCGCGTCCTGAATCACCTCGTGCCTGGCGAGCTCTTCGTTGAGCTCGTCATAGGTGCGCTCGATGTCCTCGAGCCGGGAGATGACGGTGGCGTTCATCGGTCAGTTGCCCGCGAGCACCTCAGTTGACGGTTTCTTCCCCATCTGCGCCCGCAGCGTCGGCAGAGTCCTTCGCCTCGTTGCCGGCGGGGTCCGCTTCGCCGCTCTCGGCGGCTTGCGCCACCCTGGCGGCAACGGCGGCGGCACGTGCGGCCTCCTCTTCGGCTCGCCGCGCAGCAGCCGCCATCTCCGCGTCCTTCTTCGCCGCCTTGGCCTCCAGCTCGGCTTTGATCTGGTCCTGCTCGGCGTAGAAGCCTTCGTACTTGCGCTGGAACTTCTCTACGCGGCCGGCGGAGTCGAGCAGACGCTGCTTGCCGGTGAAGAACGGATGGCACTCGTTGCAGACCTCCAAGCGTAGCTCTTCCTTCGTCGAGCGCGTCTGGAATGTGTTGCCACAGGCACACACAACGGTGACCTGGTGATACTCGGGATGGATCTCGGGCTTCATCGGTGGGCTCCCTCGTCTTCGCTCCGATCACGGCCCGAACTCGGGGTCGCGACCTCTTTGAGACTGTTCTGTCTGCTTTCATCAGGCGCTGGTGGCATTGTGCACACCACCACGGCGCCAAGGGTCGGCGCTTCGACGGCCGGCCGTTAGCTTTCTGGCGCGTTCATCGCCGCAAGAAAATCGTCGTTGGTCTTGGCTTTGCCGACCTTGTCGATCAGCAACTGCATCGCTTCTGCCGCGCCAAGGGGCTGCAGCACCTTGCGCAGCACCCAGATCTTATTCAGTTTCTCCGGCGATAGCAGCAGCTCCTCTTTTCGTGTGCCCGACCGATTGATGTCGATCGCCGGCCAAACGCGGCGGTCGGCGAGCTTGCGCTCGAGCACGATCTCGCTGTTTCCCGTGCCCTTGAACTCCTCGAAGATCACGTCGTCCATGCGGCTACCCGTTTCGATGAGCGCCGTGGCGATGATCGTCAGGCTGCCGCCGTCTTCGATGTTGCGCGCAGCGCCGAAGAAGCGCTTCGGCTTGTGCAGCGCGTTGGCGTCGACGCCGCCGGACAAAACCTTGCCGGACGGTGGGCACGTGGTGTTGTACGCCCGCGCCAGGCGCGTGATCGAATCGAGCAAGATGACCACATCGCGGCCTTGCTCGACCAGACGCTTGGCTTTTTGCTGCACGATTTCAGCAACCTGCGTATGGCATTCGGCCGGTTCGTCGAAGGTCGACGCGATCACCTCCCCGTCGACCGTGCGCGACATCTCGGTGACTTCCTCCGGGCGCTCATCGATGAGCAGAACGATGAGGTAGATGTCCGGATGGTTGTCTTTGATGGCATGGGCGAGGTTCTGCAGCAGCACCGTCTTGCCGGCGCGCGGCGGCGACACGATGAGCGCGCGTTGCCCCTTGCCGATGGGGCAGAGCATGTCCATGAT
>CBDUAS010000071.1:0-10083 GCA_965365185.1 uncultured bacterium
CTCAGCTGGAAGGTGCGCTGGCCACTCCAGAACAGACCGGTGGCGAACACGGCGGGGATAACCGCGAAGGCGGCCAGCAGGCTGGCGAGGACGTCACCGAGCGCCGTCCCCAGGGCCCGGCGAGAGAGCTGCTCGCTGCCCTTGAGGTAAGAGCCGTAGATGACGAAGAACGTGCCCCCCAGCCCCAGCGAGAAGAACGCCTGGCCGGTGGCCGCCAGCACCGTCGAGGTGAGCGCGCCGGTGCGGCGCAGCCCGTCCCAGTCGGGCGTCAGCAGGTAGCGGATACCCTCCGCCGCCCCGGGCAGGGTCAGCGAGCGGACCGCCAGCAGCACCATGAGCAGGGCGAACAAGGGCACGAAGAGCGTGCTGGCACGCTCGATCCCGCGGCGGACGCCGCGGCCGACGACCTCGGCGGAGGCCGCTGCGACGACCAGCGCGCACAGTACCTGCAGGAACGGATTGCGCTGCAGCCAGCCGAACGTCGCCGCCGAGAAATCGTCGGCAAAGCCGGTGGCATTGGCGATGGAAATCACCAGGTAGGCGAGAATCCAGCCGACGACGACGAGGTAGTACGACATCGCCATGCCGACGCCGAGGTACAGCACCCCACCCACCAAGCGCCCGCCGGGCAAGCCGGCGGCCGAGAAGGCGCGCAGCGGCCCCTGGCCGGTGGCCCTGCCGAGAGCGAGCTCGGCGACGAGCGCGGGAATTCCGAAGGCGACGACGACGAGCAGGTAGACGAAAAGAAACGCCGCGCCGCCGTAAAGTCCCATCATGTAGGGGAATCGCCAGACGTTTCCCAGACCGACGGCGACCCCGAGCAAGGCGAATACCACTCCCCAGCGCCCGGCGAACTGCTCGCGCTCCGCCCCCTGACGATCGCTCATTCCGGCGGCGAGTGTACAGCAACTCGGATTGGAAGCGGCACTCGGCGACCGCCAGCGCCGCGGGAAGGCGCTGTTTTTCGAAGAAATCGCCGAAAGCCGAAAAAAGTCGTTGACAGATTTCCGGCAGTCGCTATGTTGGTGGTGGTTCGGGCGAACGCCCCGGCCGAGCGGCGAAGGTTGCTGCTGATCCGTTGAAGGTAGTGCAACGAAGTGAGACGTGAAGGCTTCGGCCGGATCGACGATCGGAGGAGCATTACTGGAGGAGATGCGGAGGATCTTCGTTGGGAGGCCGATCGCGGCGAGCGCCCGAACCACTTTTTTTTTTGCACTCGATCGGTGCTCACGCACCGGCCGATCTCGCCCGGGTCAGCTACCCGCCAGCTCGCTCTCGATGAAGCGCCGCAGACGGACTTCTTCCCCCGGAAGATAGCCGTAACGACGCCACAGGATGCGACCCTCCTCGTTGACCAAGTAGGTGGTCGGGGTGGCCGATACGCCGTAGTCACCGATGGCTACGCGCTGCGTGTCGAACACGTTCGGCACCTCGAACGCGTACTGGTTGTAGAACGCGGCCGTGCCGGACCGGTCGTTGCGCACATCCACGGCGAGGACCTGGAATCCTTCGTCCTTCAGATCGCGGTGCAGCGCATCGAGGTGAGGAAACTCCTCACGGCAGGAGCCTCACGTCGGCGTCCAGAAATTGATCAAGGTCAAGCGCGACTCTCGCTCGGAGAATCGGACCGAGTCGGTTTGGTAGCCCGGGAGCTCGAAGTCCGGCGCCTCGAAGCCGACCGCCCGGCGTCGGGCGTCCAACCAGGCCTCGAAGTCCTCGCCCGGTGAGCCGAGCTCCGCGAACAGGAAGCGGAGCCCCTGCTCGAGCTGCGGTCGGTCGCTGATCACGGTCGCCCGAGCCAGCCAATCTGCGCCCAGCGCGGCGTCGCCGGCCTCGAAGTGAGCCCAGCCGATGCGATACGGCAGCTCCAGCTTGACCAGCGGCAGCCGCAGGAGATCGGGCTCCGGATCGGGCCATGACATCTCGACGGCGCGCTCCCAGGCAGCCGCTGCGCTGCGCGGATCCCCCAGCTCGTCGTGGGCGTCCCCGACGAGCTCATGGATGTCGCTGATGACCTCGGCCTCCGGGTACTCGCGCAGGAACTCCGCTGCCACCAGCAATCTTTCCTCCGCTTTCGCCGCTTCGATCTGCCGCATCCAGCGGCTGACGATGTCCATCGTCAGCGGCTTCCCGCCGCCGAAGTCGGGGCCCGAAGTGGCGTCCAGGAGCGTGCCGCGCTCATCGCCCCCGGAGCCGTCCTCGCCGACCGGGATGACGCGGTCGGGCTCGAGACGGTCCATCCCCTGGCAGGCCGTGGCAAGCAGGGCCAGCACCAGAAGCATCGACAACACGAGGGAGGATTGGTACGCCCGGACGTTCCGCATGAATTGATGCAAACACGCATGTCGAGCCGGTGCAAGATTCACCCGAGGCGCGGCTTCAAGGGGGAGGGACTCGCCGCGGGGCCGTGCCGTGTGGTAACAGAGGCGGATGTCAAGGGCGAAACGATGCGCGGGCGGCGAACCGCCGGGCGGCGGGCACCAAGGTCGGCTCTTCGAGCCCGAGATTCATGTTACGCGGCCGGCCCGGACACATCGCCGCTCGGCGGACCTGACCGCCCGCGTCGACCGGGCATTGCGCCACTTCCCGGAGCTTCACGGCAGCAGGGTGACGGTCGGGGTGACGCGCGCTGCCGACGGCATCGCGGTCCTCGACGACATGACCGTACGCTTCGACCTCCGGCGCGGCGGGCCGAGCTACTACACCATCGGCCACGAGCTCACGCACCTTCTGCAGGCACTCAGGCGGGTGCCTGGCGGCGAGGTTCCCTGCGACATCTGGACGCTGGCGCGTGGCCGCCTGTTTGCCGACGAGCCGCCCTGCTACCTGCCCGTCCCCGAGCGCCTGCGGCGGCGCTGGCGGCGGCATGCCGGCAAGGTGGCGTACCTGTGTGCGCGGGCGATCAGCGAGCGCCCGACACGGCGTACCTACATGCGATGGCTGCAACTGCAACTAGCCGTCCTCGAGCAGAACCTCCTCGAGTCGCAGAGGTGAGCCGATGTCGATGTCCGGCGGCGGTGCGTTGCTGCCGGATCCGGTCAGCAGAACAACCACCCGGTCATCGCCGCCGATGACCCCGCGGGCGCACAACTCGGCGAGGGCGGCGAAGCCGGCGGCCGATGCCGGCTGTACGAATCGACCGGAGAGCCCGGCCAGGCGCTGTTGCGCCACCACAATCTCGGCATCGGGCACGGCAATGGCGTGTCCACCGGTTTGGCGCAGCCACCGGATGGCGCGGCCGCCGCTTGGCGGAGAGGGGTTGGAGATTGCCCCGGCGATGGTCCTCGGCTCGGGAACGGCAACCGGGGTATCCGCTCCCGCCTGCCATCCCCTCACGATCGGATCGCACTGCGCCGATTGCACCGCCACCAGGCGGCAGGAGCCGGCGAGCCGACCGCGGGCAGCGAGCTCGGCGAAACCCTTGGCGATCGCCGACAGGTTGCCGCCACTGCTCGTCGGCACCAGCATCCAGTCCGGGGCCCGGCACCCGAGTTGCTCTGCCACCTCGAAGGCGATCGTCTTTTGTCCTTCGACGCGCAGCGCCGAATCGGAGTTGACGAACGGGACCCCGGTTTGTCTGCTCCACTCCATGCTGGTCTGATAGATCGCCCCGTACGGGGCGGCGAATCGCAGAAGGCGGGCACCGTGCACGGCCACCGGGGCGAGCTTCTCGGGCGGTGTCCGGGCGCCTACCCAGATGTTCGACTCCATGCCCGCACGGGCCGCATAAGCGGCCACCGAGCGCGCCATGTTCCCCGTGCTGACCGTGCCGACGGCCCGGAATCCGAGGTGCGCCAGCAGCGCGACCCCCACTGCCGTGCCGCGGTCCTTGAAGGACCCGGTCGGGTTGCGGGTCTCGTCTTTGAGCCAGACTTCCTTGCAACCGAACTGCCGCTCGATCCGTCGGGCACGCAGCAGTGGAGTGCCCCCCTCTCCCATGGAGATCCGCTCTCGCACCAGTTCCGCGGCAATCGGTGGCAGCAGCGATCGGTACCGCCACAACCCTGCGGCCTCGCCCTCGACGCCGAGGGGCCGGCCGGTATCGATTTCCGCCGTCTCGGGCACCACCATCTCCAGCGCCTCCGCACAGGTCTCGCAACGGTGGCGAAAGGCATCGTAGGATTCGACCCGGCCGCAGCCACAGCAGCTCAGATTCATCCGCCGGGCGCCGGGCTGTCCTCGGAGAGGTTGGCGTCTTCGCCAAGTTCCAGGGCCTCTTCGGCTTCGCGCGTGCCGGCGCAGTTCTCGCAGTACCCGAAGACCTGCAAGCTGTGGCGCGCGGGCGAGAAGCTCTGCGCCTCGCAGTTACGAAACACCAGGTCCGAGAGCTGCGGATCGAGCCATTCGATGATGCGGTCACACCCGAGACAGATCATGTGCTCGTGTGCCTCGCGACCCAGAATGTGCTCGTAGCAGGCGTGGTGCTTGCCCAACCGGATGCGGCGCGCCAGGCCCGCCTGCACCAGCAAATCCAGGGTGCGATAGACGGTGGCTCGCGATACCCGCACCCCCGCCCGGCGCAGGTGAAACAGCAGCTCGTCGGCCTCGATATGCTCGTGAATGCGGTAGAACTCGCGCAGAATCTCCCGCCTCTCCGGAGTCAGCTTGAGGTCGTGGCCGCG
Source organism: uncultured bacterium (assembly GCA_965365185.1). Lineage (GTDB taxonomy): Bacteria > Acidobacteriota > UBA890 > UBA890 > UBA890 > CBDCGW01. The sequence goes on from CBDUAS010000071.1 coordinate 4,623, forward strand.
CAAGTACCGCTCGAAGCGTTCCTCCGCCAGCCGACGGCTGCGACGTTCCGCGGCGGCAGGCAGGCGGTAGCGATCGTCGTTGGCTTTCGAGCTCGATGCCATGCCGCGATGTCCCGTTAGAGATCGCCGCCCTTGAGCAACTCGGCGTAGATGTACAGCGCCACCAGGCCGCGCAGCTTGCCCCATTGCTCGGCCCAGTCCGCGACCTTCCCGGGTTCGACCTTGTCGCTCTCATGGACGTTGGTGGCTACCCACCGCTGTAGCGCGGGATCGTCGACCGGAAAGCACTCGAGCCGCCCGTAGCCGCACAGTGCGGCAAGCTGTGCGCCGCTCTTGCCCACGCCGGCGATCTTCATGAACGTTTCCAGCAGCTCGTCGGTTGGCCGGCGCCCCAGAGCCTTGAGATCGAGCTCACCCTCCTTCACGAGGTTCGCCAAGGCATGTAGGTTGGTCGCCTGAGCTGCGTCCACGGGCTCCCGGGTGAGGTCCTTGACCTCGCGCTCGACGAGCGTCTGTGGGTCCGGAAACGAACAGAACGTGTGCCCGGCATAGGCGACGCTGTACGAGTAGGACTCCGCGATGGTCGAGAGCGTCGCCCGCAGGAAGTGCACGCGCTGGCCGGTGGCGGCGATCGCCAGGGCGAGGGCCTCGAAAGGACGCAGCCGCTGTACGGGCTTGAGGCCGTAGTGATCGCGACTGAGTCCGTAGAGCTGCTGGTCGTCACGGCACATCTCGTAGAACGGGCCGAGGTCGAAGTCCATCCCGAGCATCCGCGACAAGACCCGGCTGATCGGTCGCTCGTCGTGCTCGGACCCGTTCATGAGCGTGATGATGAGCTCCGGCCGCTGCTCGGAGCCCAAGCTGCTGACCAGCGCCAGCCGCATGCGGCTGTCCAGCTCCAAGAGCCGCGTGTACCGCTTGCCATCGAACACGTCGATGTGATCCGCGGAACCGGGAGACAACAGGGAAGCCGTCAGCTCGAAGCTGAACGGTGCAGTCGGCGTGAGACGATACTCGTGCATATGGCCCTGGACGTTGGCCTGCCTCGTGAGAGCGTGGCTGACTGGATGTTACCGGCTTTGTGGGTCAGGCGCACACTTCGTGCAGAATCCGCCCGGCTCAGCCCCCGCAATCGCGCCGCAGCCGCGCCGAGTCGTTTCGGGACGAGGGAGGCACGGGGGACCCGTCGGCCAAGTCTTCATCACCATGGTGGCCAGGCAGGAGCCTAGCAGTCCTCGGCGACGGCGCCGACGGGGTGGCCGGCGGCGGCCCGTTCTGGAGCAATGGCCGGCCGCCGTCGTTCGCTTCGCACGGCCGGACGAAGCGCGGGCGCAGGAAACCGCCACGCGGCGGAGGCCCTTCGCTCGTTCCTCCTCGGCGAGGAGCGAGGCTTCAATTGAAGCTGTTGACCGCCTCTGTCTCGTCGCTGAAATGCTCGAACACGCTGATGAGCTGCGTGAACTGCAGCAGGTCGCGGATCTTCGACGTCAAGTTGAGCAGCTTCAGGTCGGCGCCACGGTTCGAAGCGGTCGTGTAGCTGGCAACCAGCTCGCCGACGCCGGCGCTGTCCATATAGGACACTTTGTCGAGGTTCAGAAGGATCTTCTTTTCGTCCCGATCCAGTAGGTCGCGGATGATCGACCGCAGCTGCACGTCCCCGGATCCGAGCGTGAGCTTACCCTTCAGATCAATAACGACCACGTCGCCGTTTCGACGCTCGTTCCACTTCATCGACTGGCCTCCAGAGAGTGCTTTCCTGACCCGCGACTCGGGCGGGCGGTTCATACGCTATCTTTAGCGGCCATAACGTATCACCGGGTCGGAACAGCCGCAAATGAAACGACCGCCGCGAATCGCCGTGTGGCACGCAGACGCCGAGAACTACGCGCGAGCGCTGCGCGAGCGACTCCCGGGCGCGATTCTCGACGCAATCGCGGCCGCCGACCATGAGACGGGCAGCATCGACAGAGACACCGCCGGCGCCGCCGCGGCGATCAGCCGAGCCGAGGTGCTCCTGGCCTGGAAGGTACCCGCGGGTGTGCTGTCGTCAATGCCCGCGCTGCGCTGGGTGCAGGTCAGCGGCGCGGGCGTGGATCATTTTCTCGAGGCCGCGGACCTCCCCTCGACCGTGCTGCTGACACGATCTCTGGGCCGATTCGGTCGTCAGGTCGCCGAGTACGTTGTCGGCTACCTGCTGCACCACTTGCTGGGAATTCACACGTACCGTCGGCAGCAGCGGGCGCACCGCTGGCGGAGAGGCAAACGGCCGTTGCTTGCCGATTGCACCGTCGGCATCATCGGCCTCGGATCGCTCGGTCAGCCGACGGCGCGAGCACTCTCTAGACTCGGCACTCGCGTTCTCGGGGCGCGGCGCTCGCCGGGAGCGGTCGATGGCGTCGACCGCGTGTTCACGCGTGAGAACTGGCTCGAGATGCTGCCGGACTGCAACGCTCTCGTGCTCGCCGCGCCCAAGACAGCCGAGACCCGCGGCATGATCGACGCCCAAGCGCTCGCGGCGCTGCCGCCTGGGGCGGTGCTCATCAACGTCGCTCGCGGCGACATCGTCGACGAAGCCGCCCTGCTGGCGGCGCTCGAGACAGGCCATCTCGGCGCCGCCCCCTCCCGACCACCCGCTGTGGAGCCAGCCGCGCGCCTGGATTACCCCACACGTCGCCGCGCCCAGCGAGGTCGAGGTCATGGCCGACGAGTTCGCCGAGAACTACCGCCGCTACGTCGACGGCCGCGAGCTGATCAACGTGGTCGACCGCGAGCGGGGCTATTGACACTGTGGCGCGAACAGGCGCGGGCTACGCCGTGAGCTCGGCGATGGCGGCCACGGCGCGGTCGATCTCGTCGTCGGTCGTGTAGAAGTGCGGCGACAGCCGGATACCCGCTCCGGGACGAAAATCGATGAGAATGTCGCGCGCCAGAAGCTGGCGGCTCCCCTCTTCGCAGTCCGGCACCATGATCGAGACGGTTCCGCCGCGAACCGCCGCGTCGCGCGGCGTGTTGATCGTCCAGCCGAAGTCGTCCGCGGCATCGAGGATGCGCTGGGTCTGCCGCAGTGAGTTCGCGCGAATCGCCTCCACACCCACCTGGCGGAGGATCTCGAGCCCCGGCTGACAGGCACGCAGTGCGGGAATCGCCGGAGTGCCGTTCACGAATCGCCAGGCGCCGTGCTTGCGGTCGATCGGCCCCGGGTCAAAGGCGAACGGATCGACGTGCGACATCCACCCGGTCAACGCCGGCTGCAGCTTCTCGGCGAGCTCGGGCTTGACGTACAGATAGGCGACTCCCGGCCCGCCGCACAACCACTTCAGTACTCCGCCGACGGCAAAGTCGACGTCCCAGCCGGAGACATCCACCGGGACGGCGCCGGTCGACTGGTAGACGTCCAAGGCCACCATGGCGCCGACCTCGCGGGCGCGGCGCACCACGGCCTCGACGTCCTGGATGAACGCACTCTTGAAGATCACGTGCGAGATCGGCACCAGGGCCGTGCGCTCGTCGATCGCCGCGAGTAGCTCGTCGAGCGGCACGTGGATTCCGTCCGGGGACTCCACCAGGTGCAACTGGGCGCCGCGCCGTTCTTGCTGTCGATACAGATAGAGGATCGAGGGGAAGTTCAGTGCCGAGCAGACAATCTTGTTACGCGGCGACGAGAAATCGAGGCACGAGGCGATCACGGCGGACGCCAGGGTCACGTTGGTATGGGTCGACACACTCCCGGCGGGGGCGCCGATCAGCGGCGCGATCTGGTCGCCGACCTCGATCGGGAGGCCGAACCAGCCACGTGTCTCCCACGAACGCACCCCTTCGGTGACCCAGTCGTCGGCGTAGCGACCCAGCGCGTCGGCCACGCCTCGCGGCATGGCGCCCAGGGAGTTGGAGATCAGGTAGGTCGTGCGCTCGAGGATGGGGAATTCGGCGCGCCAAGAGAGAAGATCGCGGTTCATGGTTGGTAAGAGCCAGCCGGGCGAAGGTTGCGAACGGGTTTGCGGACGCGGGCTCGAAGCACACGCCGCCGCCGCTCGAGCGGAATACCGCTCTTACGCTAAACCGCTTTGACGACGCTGCCAAATTGGCGACCGGAAACAGCGGCCACCGTAAGTCAGAAACCGAAGTGCTCCTTGACCCGCGCGACGATCTGCGGACCGGTCAGGCGGTCGCAGGGCTCCGTCTCGGTCGCGGTGCCGCGATGCAGGGGCGAGGCGTCGACGACTTCGATGAGCTCGTAGCGCGCCCGTGCGGGGCCGAAAGCATAGACGACAGTGGCCGCGCCAATATGCTCCAGCACCTCCTCGTAGAAGGCGCGAAGCTGCAGCTCGTGGCGACGCGCGAGTCCCTGCTCTTTGATCACGTCCTGGGGGCCGTAGGGCGTGCCGGAGCGAGCGCCGCCGGCCGGTCGTGCGCGCCTGTCGAGACCGGACTCGACGGTCTCGACATCGACGGAACCGTCTTGGATCGCAACGATGGTGGCCTGCCGTTGGTCGATCCAGACACCTACTTTGCGTGACTTCCCGGGCATCTTGCATGCCTCCACACGCCCGGGCGACGGTCGCCGCACGGGCGACAAGTTGAGTGCCTGATGACAGGCTAAACTACAGACTCACCCGCTGCCTACTGCGCGGCAACAGAAAAGCCCGTGCGCAACACCGGTGCAGGCATGGCCCTGGGCCCTGGCGAGTACGGGACACAACCTCGAAGCCATCGCCGGAGGCGTCTCTTGCCGGATCCCGACTTGAAGAAACCTGCGACCATGCGCGTAACCATCGGACAGAGCGCCGATCCGGACGATGCGTTCATGGCCTGGGGACTTGCTACCGGCGAGGTCGGCATCGAAGGTGCCGCCGTCGAGTGCATCTTCGACGACATCCAGACGCTCAACGACTGGGCGCTCGAGTCCCGCCTCGACCTCACAGCGCTCTCCGCGGGAGCCTACCCCGCCGTTGCCGGCGACTACCGCCTGCTACGGGCGGGTGCCAGCTTCGGTCAGGACTACGGTCCTCTCGTGGTTGGACCCCGGCCGGCGTCGCGCCCGGGGCCCGAGGCCGTGGACGGACTGCGCGTGGCGGTTCCCGGATTGTTGACGACTGCTTATCTGCTACTGCGAATCTACGCCGGCGAACGCTTCCAACCCGTACCGATGCGGTTCGACACCATCATGGACGCGGTCCTCGACGGCTCGGTCGACGCCGGGCTCATCATCCACGAAGGACAGCTAACGTATCGCGACCACGGCCTGCACGCGCTCTTCGAACCATCGCGCACCTGGCACCGAGAGGTCGGTCTACCGGTGCCGCTCGGCGTCGTCGGGGTGCGCCGAGCGCTGGGCGAGGCGTCGGCCGCGCGGGTCGCCGCAGCTTTCTCGGCGAGCATCGCGGCGGCGAAAGCGCATCCGGAACGCGCTCTGGAGTTCGCCGCCGCGCACGGCCGCGGCCTCGACCCCGCGCTCGTCAGG
>CBDUAS010000072.1:0-10050 GCA_965365185.1 uncultured bacterium
ACAGGTGGCCGTCAAAGTATTGCGCGACCGGCCCGAGGTCGAACCCGAAGAGGCTGCGGAGTGGCGCGCCCGGTTCGAGCGAGAAGTGCGCATCGCTGGTGGCTTGTCGCATCCGAACATCGTCAGCGTTCTCGATGTCGGTCTCGAAGGCGACGCTCCGTTCATCGTCATGGAGTACGTCGACGGGGCAAACGCGGAGGATCTTCTGCGGGACGACCGGCTTCCCTCCGTGGAGACCGTTCTCGAAATCTGCGAGGGGGTTGCCGCGGCCCTCGACTGTGCTCATGCGCACGGCGTCGTCCATCGCGACGTAAAGCCGGGCAACATCCTGCTGACCCGCCGAGGCGTCGCCAAGGTTGCCGACTTCGGCGTCGCCCATTTGAGCAACGCCCGCATGACTCGCACGGGCATGACCTACGGCACGCCGGCGTTCATGTCGCCGGAACAGGCGACCGCGGTCCAGATCGGTCCGCGCTCCGACCAGTTTTCACTCGCGGCGGTCGCCTACTACATGCTCGTCGGCGAGGTGCCGTTCTCCGGTTCCTCGACGTCGGCAGTTCTCTACCGGCTGGTCAACGAAGATCCCGTGCCTCCGGACTCCATAAACCCGGCGATACCCGCGGAACTCGGGACGGCGCTGCTCACCGGGCTGGCGAAGGACCCGGCGAGGCGCTACGAGGATTGCTCGGCGTTGGTGGCAGCGCTCCGCCGCGCTCACGAGACGGTCGCCGGTCGCGATGAGCACCCGGCGCGACCCCAGGAGCATGCCGTCCCGCAGACCACCGCGCCGATGAATGAATCCCCAAGGGCCGGTCCCGGCGCACGCCGAGCCGGGAACACCCCGCTCGGCGCCCTTCGGTTGAGCAGAGCACGGTTCGGCGGCTCCGCGCTCGTGGCCGCGACGGCGGTGCTGGCTCTCCTCGTACTTTCCTGGGCCTATCGCTCCTCCGGCCCCGCAACACCAACAGATCCCGCCGCGTCACGCGATGCGTCTGCCGCCGGCCCCTCGCCCGGCTCGCCCTCCGGGCAGGCCTCCTCCCCGGCTTCCGGCTCACCCTCCGATGCTTCTGCAGTGGGTGGCTCGCTGGGCCCGGGTGGCGGAGAGGCACCGGCAGGTGCCCTCCCCGACAAGCTCGCCGAGCGGGCACGGAATGCACGCGCGGTGCTCGATGAGGTTCTCGGGGTCAACGAGGGCATTCCGCGGCGGCTGCTGGCGGACTCTCACTGCGTCGCCGTCATTCCGGGGGTGATCAAAGTCGGCTTCGGCTTCGCCGGGCGCCATGGCAAGGGCATCGTGAGCTGCCGCACCGCGAACGGATGGAGCACTCCCTCGTTCGTCGCCATCACCGGTGGCAGCTTCGGCCTGCAGCTCGGCGCCCAATCCACGGACCTGGTGCTGGTGTTCATGTCGCGTGACGCGGCGGACCGTCTCGCCGACGCCAAGATCACTCTCGGCGGCGACGCCTCGGTATCGGCCGGGCCGGTGGGCCGCACTGCGGAGGCCGGCACGACGATCGAGTTGGAGACCGAGATCTACTCGTACTCGCGCAGCAAGGGCCTGTTCGCCGGCGTCTCGGTCGAGGGCGCCACGCTGCGCCCCGACGAGGACGCCAATCGGGATGCCTACGGCACCGGCGTACGGCAGGCCGAGCTGCTGCGTGGCCGGCGAGCGTCGCTCGCTCCGGAGCTCTCCGCGCTGTTGCGCCGGCTGGATTCCGCCGCCGGCTGAGCGGTACGGCAAGAAGCTTTCGCGCCTCCCGGGCGCGATACACGATGCACATCCTGTACCCTTGAGAGGTCCTTGTCGTGCATCGCTCGCAGGCTGTCCGGCGAACGCCGGCCGGCCGTAATGATTCCGGAGAGATACAGATGCTTCGCACACGCTCGGCCATCGTGGCCGTCATCGCTTTGCTCGCGGTTGCCGGCGCCGGGTTCGGCCAGTCGGAGATCCACCGCGCTGCCGACCATCATTTCCGTGTCGTCACCGTGGCGGACGGGTTCGAGATTCCCTGGTCGATGACCTGGTTGCCGAACGGCGACATGCTGGTAACCGAACGTCCCGGACGTCTGCGCATCGTACGCGACGGCATGCTGTTGCCGGGGCCAGTGCCCGGCGTCCCCGAGGTCTTCGCCCAAGGACAAGGTGGGTTGCTCGACGTCGCACTGCACCCCGACTTCGCCTCCAATCGGTTGCTGTACCTGAGCTACTCCAAGCCGGTCGGTGACAACTCGGCCACGGCCGTCTCCCGCGGTCGTTTCGAGAACGACTCCCTGGAGGATGTCGAGGAGATCTTCGTGGCCGAGGCCAGCGGACGCAGCCACTACGGATCACGGCTGGTCTTCGACCGCGATGGCTACCTTTACGTTTCGATGGGAGACCGTCAGGTCCCCTCCACCGGGGACCTGGAAGCCCATCCGGCCCAGGACCTCTCCAACCACCACGGCGTCATCGTGCGGCTGCACGACGACGGCCGCGTGCCGGAGGACAATCCGTTCGTCGGCCAAGAGGGGGCACTGCCGGAGATCTGGAGCTACGGCCACCGCAACCAACAGGGCATGGTCATCGATCCTGACAGCGGCGTCCTTTACGCCACCGAGCACGGCCCGCAGGGCGGCGACGAGGTCAATGTCATCCGGCCCGGCGTCAACTACGGCTGGCCGGTTGTCGGCTACGGCGTCAACTACCGCAGCGGCAGCACGATCCACGTGGGAACGATGCGCGACGGCATGGAGCATCCGGCATTCGTTTGGGTGCCCTCCATCGGAACTTCCGGTCTGACGATCTACACGGGCGACAAGTTCCCGCGCTGGCGTGGCGACCTGTTTGCCGGTGGTCTCAGCGGCGCCAAGGTCTCGCGGCTGATCGTGGAGGACGGCGAAATCGTCGAGGAGGCGACGCTGTTGCGCGGCATCGGCCGGGTCCGCGACGTGCGCCAGGGTCCGGACGGATACATCTACGTGGCCATCGAGAACCGCGACGGCACACCGACGCCAATCGTCCGCTTGGAGCCGGCCGAAGAGAGCTGATCCTTGCCCGTACGCCTGCATGGGAGGTCCGTCATGCGATTCATACCCGCCGCGCCCGTCATCGGGCTCGGCGTTGCAGCGGCGCTGATTCTCGTCGCCGCGTCTGCCACAACGGCGCCGCTGCCACCGCTTCATGGTGAACCGCCGTCGCAAACGCATCTGTTCGCCTCGCACTTCCCGGCAGAGGAGTTCGCCGCCCGTCGCGCGGGTCTCGCGGCGGCGATCGGGCCACAAGCCGTTGCCGTCCTCCAGGGTGCCGGCTCACCGGCCGGTTACGTCCGCTTCCGCCAGAGCAACGAGTTCTACTACCTCTCGGGCGTCGAGACCCCGCACAGCTACCTGCTGATCGAGGGAGACACTGGCGCCTCGACGCTCTACCTGCCACGGCGCGACGATCGCAGAGAGAGCAGCGAGGGAAAGGTGCTTTCGGCCGAGGACAAGGATCTGGTGATCGAGCTCACCGGCGTTCAGGACGTCAAGGACCCCGGAAGCCTCCAGGACGATCTGCGCCGCCTGGCCGAGGTGCGGGGGGCCCGACGCCTTCTCACCCCGTTCGAGCCGGCGGAGGGTGCCTCGATGAGCCGTGACCTGGCTCGCCGCCAGATCCGCGACGTCCAGGCCGATCCCTGGGATGGACGTCCCTCACGCGAGGAGCACTTCGTCGGCCTGCTGAAGGACCGGTTTCCCGGTCGCTTCGCCATCACCGACCTCTCCCCCACCCTGGACCACCTGCGGCTGATCAAGAGCGAGCGCGAAATCGCTCTCATCCGCCGCGCCACCGAGCTGTCCGGGCTCGCCATCATGGAGGCAATGCGCTCGACGCAGCCGGGCCTCATGGAGCACGAGATCGACGGGCTCGCCAAGTTCATCTTCTACCGCAACGGTGCGCAGGCCGACGCCTACTATTCCCTGATCGCCTCGGGCACCAATGCCTGGAACGCCCATTACCACGCCGGCGCCGACCGCCTCGAAGAGGGCGAGCTGCTGCTGATGGACTTCGCTCCCGACGTCGGTTACTACGTTGCCGACGTTACCCGGCAGTGGCCCGTCAGTGGCGCGTTCAACGACTGGCAGCGCGAGCTCTACGGCTTCTATCTCGCCTACTACCGCGCCATCCTCGACAACATTCGCCCCGGTGACGTGCAGGCGATCAAGCGTGACGCCGTCGCCGAGATGCGGCGCATCCTGGCACGGTGGCAGTTCTCCAAGCCACACTACCGGGCCGCCGCCGAGCGCTTCGTGGAGGGCTACGCGGCCCGCGCCGAGCAGCCCGGAGGCAGCCTGGGGCACGGTGTCGGTATGGCGGTACACGACGTAGGCAGCGCGGACGGCCTGTTGGCACCCGGCATGGTGTTCACCATCGAGCCGCAGTTCCGGGTCCCGGAAGAACAGATCTACATCCGCCTCGAGGACATGATCCTGATTACCGAGGACGGTGTGGAGATCATGTCCGACTTCGTGCCCATGGACATGGATGCGATCGAGGCGCTGATCGATGAGGAGGGCTTGCTGCAGAGCTTCCCGAAGGCACCCTGGCGCGATCGCGAGTAGTCGACCCGTTCAGCGAACGATCAGCTCATCCGCTCAACGGCCACAACGCTCGGGACCCCCCGGCCCCGCCGCCGAAAGTTCCGGGTCCGGCGACAGGAGCCGCTGACGTATCTCCTGCCCCTGCTGCAGCCCTTGCCCCATCAGATTGAAAACCTTCGCGTTGTCGCCACCGCACGATGCCGGCACCTCTGCACGACGGGGCCCCCTCTCGTCGACAGACTGCAGCAGGTCGGTCAACCGCACCCAGCAGTACGCAGTCTTCTCGGAATTGCGGCTTCGGGTCAACCGGTCGAGCTGCTGCGCCGAAATCTCCGGTATCTCCAGGATGAAGATCCGCGTCGGCCCGACGTTGATCGGGGCAGCCCCCTGCAACCGCAGGGCGATGTCGGACATCTCGAAGGCACCGCGCGTCTCCTCGACGAATTCGCGCGCGGCCGTTTGCACCGGCGTCTCTCCGGGCGTGCAGACGCCGACGAAATCGTTCCAATGTTGATTCTCGCCGTCGAAACCGAGCAGCACGCGAACCTCGCCCGATTCGACGGAATACGGCAGGATCCCTGCGTTGACGTACTCTGCCTGCTCGCCGTTCGGGAGGGCGAGCAGGACAACCATCGGAACAACGATTGCGAAGGTCAGTCGACTCATCGGGTAACTCCTCATCGCGGGTTCGAACCGACACGGGCTCATCGATACTCGATGTTTCCACGAGGCAATGCGCGGCGCCACTGCCCCTCCAGTTGCGCCCGGCTCAGCTCCCCTCGATCGACGCGGTGACCTCGCGCATGCGGTCCGCCAGTCGGCCAATGGCCTGTACGTATCGATCCTCCCATCGCGGAACCTCTGCCGGGTCGTCTGTCTCGATCTCGTAGCGGATCCCCGGGAGCATCCACGATGCATAGCCGCTGAAAGGATCGGGCGAAACGTACAACGAGCGACTCCACGGCCGATCCTGCAGGCCGCCGTCGTCCAGCCACGCTTTCTCGAGGCCGATCAGCGCGGCGTTGATCCGTGCCGCATCCTGCGACGGAACGGGGCCCGCCGCCACACGGGCAGCTCGGGCACGCACGAGATCCGACGCGGCCTCCTCGATCTCGGCGGTGGCAGCAACCAACCGGCCCAGGTCGATCGCCACACCCCTTTGCTCGGCGACCTCGATCAAGGTTTGGATGTGCGTACGGGTGTCGACCGCGTAGCGGCCGACGTCGTACGGCAGCAAATCCGCGTTGGCAAACCGTAGCGCCAGCAGGCCGTCGGCGCGGGCGATCATGGGGCCGAAGACCCACTCGCTGTCTCCGAAGCGCTCGTACCAGGCGAAGTTGTCGTAGTTGGAGTGATAGATGCCGCTGCGTCCGCCGGACCCCATGCTCGCCGCCGGCACGCCGGCATGGGTATAGAAGGCCACGTGGTCGGAACCGCCGCCGAGGTTCCGCATGCTCGGCGAGCCGTCTTCGGCACGCTCGGCCCACCACTCGTAGATGCTGCGGTCCTCGCCGGCATACGACACGTCGGCCAGGACGTCGAGGATCGGCTGCTTGAGCGACGGCGAGGAGGAGGAATTGAAGTTCGGTCCGGACACGGCGCTGTCGGCATTGATATAGGCGATTGCCCGCGACGAAAGCTCCGGCAGATACTGCTCGACCCACTCCGTCGAGCCGATAATGCCGTACTCCTCGGCGTCCCAGTGCGCGATCATGATCGAACGGCGCGGTCGGCAACCTCGTTCTGCCGCGGCGCCGAGCGCCTCCGCCAGCGTCAGCAACATCGACGTGCCACCGTTCGGATCGACGGCGCCGAACCCCCAGGGGTCGTAGTGAGCGCCGAGAATGAACCATTCGTCGGGGAATTCCTCACCCGGCAGCGTCCCGACCACGTTGATGGCGCGGGTCAGCGCCTTGGGTTGATTGACGCGCACGCGCACGGTCAGTTGATCGCCACCGGTGACGCGGTACGTGAGGTCCAGGCCGCCCTGCCAATCTTCCGGCGCTTCCTCGCCGGTCATGCGGGAGAGGATCTCGGAGGCAGCGTCGTAGCCCAGGGGAAGTACCGGGATGGTGTGCAGGCCGACCTCGGCGGGATCGAGACGTTCGACCTGCTCGGCGCCATCCGTCGGCAGCGCCGGCACGAACGGCGTCAGCGGATCGCCCGCCCATGGCAGGGTCAAGACCGAGCCCCGTTGGATAATGTCACCGTTGAGCATCGGGCCTTCCGGATACGGGTCGATCTCTTCGGCCGGCGCATCGTTGAACATGATCACGCCGGCTGCGCCGCGCTCCTGTGCGAACTTCACTTTGTACCCGCGGAAGTTGCCGCCGTAGCGGGCGATCACCACCTTGCCCGCCAACGAGACCCCCATCTCGTCGAGTGCCTCGTAGTCCTCACGGGTGCCGAAGTTTGCGTATACGACCTCGCCGGTAACGTCGCCACTGCCGGAGAACGCGTTCCAACCGTTGAGCAGGTCGGGGTGGGACGAAAACCGGTCTTCCGGCAACGCCGCCTCGCGATTCGACAGCGGCATTGCCACCGGTGTCACGATGTGCGCCTCGACGTCGTCGGTGAGCTGCGGCAGGTACACATCGTAGGGATGCTCCTGCACCACGAAACCGGCGGCCTTCATCACCCGCCCGAGGTAGTGGGCCACTTCGACCTGTGCTGCGGAGCCGGCCGGATGCGGGTTCGCTGTGATGATGCGCAAGTGCTCGCGAAAGGCGTCGGAGGAAGGCAGGTCGAGAAACACCGATTCGCAGTACGCCTGCCGGGCGGCGGTGGTCGCGGTGAACCCCACGGGGGCGCGTAGCTCGACGGACTGCTGCGCCGGCACAGCGGCGACGGCGAAAGACCAGATGACAGCGAGCAGGATCGCAACACGGCAGAAATCGCGCATGGACACCGGTAGCCCTCGTAAGGTTCGGGAGATCGACGCGTTGCCGATCGCGTTTCGACGAGGAGGCGAAGCTACCAAGCCGCTCAGGCCGCAGCAAGCGTTCGACGCCCACCCCCCTGTCCCGGACGGCCGATGTCGTCGCCGCGCCCCTTCCGCGGGCACGAGGCCTTGGGCTAGGATGCTGTGTACGGGTGAGTCGACGCTGGCGGATCACAGGCCCGGGGGTGGCCAGGTTCCGTCGCGCTTCGCCCCCAGGTCGACGCTGGGAGACCGTCGGCCGCTGATGACCGGAGCAGTCAGCGCCGGTTGTCGGATGGGCGCGGTGATCTTCGTCTCCCGTTCCTGATGCCGGCATCGACGCTCCGATTTCGTTTCGTGTCCGGCAGGTCCGGGACCACCCGCGAGGGCTGTCCGAGACTTGCGAGCGACGGAGGAGCCCGTGATCCAGGCAATCAAGAGGTTTATCGCCTCGCCCGCACATTCTTTCCCGGCCCTGGCCGCTGTCATCGGCGTTCTGGTCTCCGGCTACAGCACGTTCAACGGCATCGCGGAGATCTTTCCGGTCTTTGCCTACTCGGCGCTGGCGGCATTCGGCCTCGCGGTGATCATCCAGCTGGGCATGGTGACCTCGGTGCTGGGCTACCGCGAGCAGGTCAAATTTCGACCCGCATTCGGGTTCATCATCGCGTTCACCGTGCTGATGTCCAGCTTCACCTCCTACGTCTTCTACTATCGCGGCTTCAGCGAAGAGACCATCACCAACGAGCAGCGCACCGAGCGCTGGGAGTCCCTGCGCGCCTACCTCGGCGATGCCAGGCTGCAAACCGCGGCAGCGCTGGGGACGGCACGCGAGGCGGCGGCCGAGCTGAGCAAGCGCATCGAGATCGAAGAGGGCTCAGGCGGGGGATTGAAGAACCTCTCGAATCCCTACCTGCAGCGTCTCATCGCCGAGTCCGACGTGGACATCAACCTCGAGGAGGTCAGGGGTGGCCAGGGGGAGAGGTTCAAGTTCCTCTCCAGCGTGCTGCCGCGCGTCCGGCAAGCCGAAGCCGAGCTCCAGGGGTCGCTCGTGGAGATCGACGCCGCCCTGGCAAAGCTCACGGGAGACGCTCCGGCCGAGACGGCTGCCGACGACGCTGCTGCAGGCACCGCTTCGGGAAACGCCGGTTCCGGTGACGCTCCGCCCGTCGGGAGCAGCACCTCGTCCTCGCCTGTCGAGCTCGACGACGCCGGCCTGCGAGCTCTCTACGCCCGCGCCTCCGCAGCGGTTCCGGCCGAACGCATCCGCGACGTAAGGGGGCAGTTTACTCAGGTTGCCGTTCACCCGTCGCTGATCGACACAAGCCCGCTCGAAGAGGAGGAGTACTGGCAGCGGGCGGTCAGCGAGCTCCTGGTGGCACGATCGCCGGCAGCGATCGTGTTCGCCCTGGTGGCCGTCTTCATCGACCTGATGATCGTATTCTTCGCCTTCATCGCCGGTGAGTCGGAGGGGGACCCGGTGGGACCCCGCTACTCGATGCGCCACTGGTTCGAGCTTGCCTACGGTCCGCGCAGCGCCGAAGCAGCGACGCGCTGGCTGGCGGCGATGAACGGAGATGCGTATCACAAGAACGGGTCGTTCCACGGCATCGAGCTGGAGACGCTGAGTGACCCACGCGATCGGCAGTGCCAGAGCTTCCTGCGCCAGGATGGCTACTTGAGCCAGATGTCGCTCGAGCACGGCCGGGCCCCGTGGACGCTGCTCGACTCCGGCTATTGGGAGCTGGTGGATCTCGTCAAGGCCAACGGTGGCATCGGCGTGGGTAACGAGAAGCAGGCCGAGGTGACGACGGAAGACGGCTTCGCCGGGCGCAACCTCACGCAAGCGGAAGGAACGGCGCCAACAAACGGCTGAACTTGCGGTGCTCTCTTAGAGGTGGCCCCCATCCTTCGGACAGTTTTGGCTCGAGTTCAAGGTGGAATCGGGATACATCATTCAGGCTGCGCGGGGGTCGGCCATCGCTACCCTCCGACCGTGGCTCAACGACCGAAGGCCTTCGATAAGAAATCCCGCTCGATCACCAGCTCGCCGACCTTCGCCTTCAGCTCAGCCGGGTAACTGCGTCTTTTCCGTGGCATTCCAGACTCCTCCTCCGTCGTCTGGATCCCACCTGAGCAAGCCCCCCGAATTTCGGGGGCCACCTCTCTTGCCACTGCTTCGGAGAGCGAGGTCGAGTAGCTTGATTCAAAAGAGATCTCGCCCTTCCTTACTCCTCGCGTGGGTCCGCACTCGGGCACCGCCCCGGACCCGGGCCCAAAAAGAACAGTGGGGCTTGATCGCAGATCACTCCCACCGAGAACACCGTCTCCCTTGCGTCGTCAACCGTTCGGCGGTACGAATAACGATAAGAGACCCCGAATAATCTCGGAATTGCCGCTCAGCCTCCTTTGATGGGGATCGCGACGCCCAGCGAAGGGAGCCTTCAGGAATGGCCAGACTACTTGCTGTGCTGGCTGCCACCACCCTTTGCTTTCCCCTCGCGCATGCTCAGGAAGTGGCGCAGGTTGAGGGGATCGCAGGACCTCCTGTTCCGGGGTACTACGTGCTGGAC
>CBDUAS010000073.1:0-10011 GCA_965365185.1 uncultured bacterium
CCGGCGACGAGCGGAACGTGCCGCCGATGAAGCCGCCGACGCCGAAAACATCGGCCGCCTCGGCGCTGGCGGCGAGGCCGACGCTGAAGTCGACCTTGCCGGTGCCGATGCCCGCGTCGGTGTCGCTGGTCGGCAGCTTGATCTCCGCCAGGACGGAAGCGCCGTCGAAGGCATCGACGTCGCCGAAGAACTTGTACTTGGCGCCGACGCGAAGGTCACCGAGGCCGGTCTGCCAGCCGTCGATCGCAAAGGGATGGAAGTCGAGCCGCGGGGCCAGAAACGGTGCATCGGCCGGAGAGGCTCCCTGGGCAAGCTGCACGTTGTAATCGCGCTCGACACCGACGCGCGGTTCGAACGATACGAAGATCTCCAGCCCCTCCGCCCGCTCGAACGCGAAAGCCCCGAACAGCGTCAAAGTCTCGACGTTCGAGTCACCGGGTTCCATGGCGATGAGACTGTACGAGGCGCCTGCCGAGAACTGTCCGGGGCCGAGCACCGCGGCAAGCGGCACCATGAAAAGACCGGTCGTACCTCGGCTCGACGGGTCGCTTTGGATCTCCTGCGCCAAAGCGGGAGCAGAGACCACGAGCAGGGCAGCGATTGCCAAAGCGGCGACGAATCGTGATTTCACGGCAGAAAGCTCCTTAGAGGGGGCGCGAACCGATGTCGTCCCTCTCGTTTCCAGGGAACCGGAGAATAAACCTCCGAGCGTGCATTCTTGTCCGTACAATAGGTCCAAATCGCCGCAAACACAAGGTTTTGCGCGGGTTCATCTGTCCTGACTTGGGCCCTGTCCAGTGGTAGTGTCACCGCGTGACGCGGCCTCTTCGCGTGCGGTCGTTCCCCGGCCGATCATCACAGCCCTGTGCGCCCTTTCGTAGCAGAAGAGGAAGACGAACCATGTCTCTAATTTCCGGTCGGGAGTCGATCCGCCGCCTCGTCGTTGCCATCACCTTCGCCGGTCTCGTCGCCGGGCCGGCGGCGGGCTTTGCCCTGCCGGCGGCACCGCAGCAGGGGCAGGCACCGGCGACCATGGAATTGAGCCTCGACCAGGCCCTGCGGCTGGCCCTGCAGCAGAACCTCGATATCGCCGTGATCGACTACGATCGCGACCTCGCGCGCGAGAACATTGTCACGCAGCGAGGTGCGTTCGATCCCGAGATCCGGGTAGGGATACCGGGCGCGACCGCCGTGGTGACGACCGCCGGTGGCGGCTTCGGGCAGGCGGCACCGTCGGTGGGCGGCCTGGGCTACTCGAGCTCGCAGACGCCCTCGACGACCTCTCTCGCTGGTGCCGACGTGAGCGAGAGCGCGGCGTACAACACGCAGGCGCGGGTGGTGCAGCGCTTCGACTTCGGCTTCAGCTACGAAGTCGGCTACAACTTCGGTCGGTCGACCTCCAACAGCCTTTTCACCAACCTCAACCCGGCGTGGAGCAACACCCTGGGTTTTGCCTTCGCGCAGCCACTGCTCAGGGGTCGGGGCGAGGAAGCCGCCGGCGCCCAGCTCTTGCTGGCGCGTGCCAACGCCAGCGTCTCCGACGAGGCGTTTCGCACGCAGGTGAACTCGATTCTGTTCAGCGTCGTCGAGGCCTACTGGGAGCTCGTCTTCTCCGACCGCAACCTCGCGGTCGCGGAGCAGTCGCTGCAGCTCGCGCAGCAGCAGCTCGAGCGCACGCAGGCGCAGGTCGAGGTAGGCATGATCGCGCCGGTGGAGGAGACGCAAGCCGAGGTTGCCGTCGCCCAGCGACGCAACGAGCTCATCGTGGCGCGAAACAGTATGGAAAACGCAGCCGACAACCTGCGCGCCCTGCTCAAGGCGGACTCGCTACCCGGCGGCTGGGAAACCGATCTGCGACCCACCGAGGATCCGGAGATCGCCATCGAGCAGTGGGAGGTGGAGGATGCGCTCCGCACCGCGATGGCCAACCGCCCGGAGCTTGCCACGGCACGCGCCCAGATCGCGGCGCGCCAGGTCGAGGTGAACGCCGCCAGCAACGCGTTGCTGCCCGCGCTCGACGTCGTCGGTGGGCTGTCGTTCAACGGCATCGGTGGCAACGAGATCCTCACCGAGGGTTTCCCGCCGGTGATCATCGGCGAGATCGACGGTGGTTACGGCGACGCCCTGAGCCAGCTATTCACCTTCGACTTCCCCACATGGCGGTTGGGAGTGAACTTCAGCATTCCGATCGGTAACAACACGGCGAAGGGCAACTACGCCGCCGCGACTCTCAACGAGGACAAGGCCAAGACGGAGCTCGAACGAGTCGAGCAGCAGACGATCCTCGAGGTGCGTCAGGCGGTGCGCGCGGTCGCCGACGCCGGGGAGCTGGTCACGTCGACACGCGCCACGCGGGAGCTCGCCGAGCTGCAGCTCGCCATCGAGCAGGATCGATTCGACGTCGGCATGTCGACGAACTTCGAGGTGCTCACGTTCCAGGACGATCTCGCCCGGGCGCAGGTGCAGGAGCTGCGGGCGACCATCGACTACCGGCGCGCGCGCGCCGCACTCGCACGTGTGACCGGGGCGATCGCCATGAACTACGGGATGCAGATCCAGTAGACGTGTCAGCTCCGTGACACCGGCGCGGAGGCGCGAATCTCCCCTCTTGAGGACCGCGGCCGCGCTTCATATGATGAGGGAGAAATGAGCGACTTCAGGGCACCCTCATTCGTTGTTACCGCAGCGATAGCCGCGGCCGCGGCTCTCGTATCCGGCGGCGCTGCCGCGCAGCAGGGCACGCGGCCGCCGCAACGTACCGTCCCGGTGGACCGGCAACTCACCGAGCAGGAGATCCGGCCGCAATTCGGCGGTGCGGTGAGCCGGGTGCTCGTAGACGTGACCGTATTCGATGACGACGGCAATTTCGTCCCCGACCTGACCGTCGACGACTTCGAGGTTCTCGAGGAAGGCAAACCGGTTGACGTCTCCTTCTTTGCCCTGGAGCGCTTCCGCGAGACGTTGCCGGTGCGCCCGGACGCCGAGGACGGCGAGCCGCCCGTTTCTACAATGAACGCCGAGCTGGCCGAAGCGCCGTTGCTACCGCGCTACATGGTGTTGTTCGTCGACGGTTTCAACACAGCGCCGAACGACTGGGACGAGGTCCGCTTCGCGCTCAACGATTACCTCGACAACCACCTGCAGGACAACGACCGTATCCTCCTTGCCACGCTGACGCCGCGGCGACGTCTGATGGTCGCCCCCGAGTTCACTCGCGACGTGGAGAGCTTGAAGCGCGCCCTGGCCGAGCTGGTGGCCAACCCCTCGATCAAAGAGCGGGAAAAGCAAAACGAGCAGGACCTGTTGCGGATGCTGTACGAGGATTCCAACAGCCTGGCGGTGATTACCGACCCCTCCGATCCGCAGGCGATCGTCACTGCCGAGGCCAACATTCTGCGCCAGGGAGCCAGCATGGCGCAGGTGTTCGCCGGCCAGAGGAAAGACGAGATCCTGTTCACGCTGGAGGCGATGACGTCGCTTGCTGCCCATCTCAATCGCACATTCGACGTGCCCGGACCGAAGACCATGATCATGGTCTCGGCCGGTATCTCCGCCAGCCCGGGCAGCGTCTACTACTACATTCTCGACTCGCGCCTCGACCAGGTTTCGGCACGGACGCGGGCGAACGCGTCCACCGCAGCGGAACATCCGGTCGCCTTTCGCTCCCGCTTCGCGCAGACGATCGAGGCCTACATGATGCGCGCGGTGGGTCGGCTCAACAGGCTCAACTACACGCTCTACACCATCGGAGCGCGGGGATCGGCGATCGGCGCCATGCCGGACACGACCAGCACCTTTCGTTCGAACCTGACGCCGACGATTGCCTCGATCGCGTTTCGCGACGAGGAAGAGGGCCTGGGGATGCTGTCCCGCGGCACCGGAGGACTGGCATTCAGCAACTCCTCGAATTTCTACGGTGCGTTCGAAAAGATCGACCGCGACACGGCGTTCCGGTATGTCCTCGGCTATTCGCCGCCGGAGCGGCAGGGGTCCTCGAATCCGGACAAGTTCTACCGCATCCAGGTTCGGGTCGACCGCGACGATGTCCGGGTCCGCGCTCGTCGCGGCTACGTCGACGGGTAGCCTCGGCTCCGCAGCCGTCTGCCGACAGCCGGACAAGGTCTGTCTTTCAGAATACCTCTGTAGGTCCGCGCGTTTCGGATTCGCGGGGCATCGCATGACAGGAGCGTAGAACGGTGCACGCCGCGACGATCCAGAAGCACGGCACACTGGACGAAGTAGACATCCGCGAGGTGCCCCGTCCCGACATCTCTGCCGGCCGCGTGCGGGTGCAATTGCGCGCAGCAGCCTTGAACCACCTGGATCTCTTCGTCGTCGGAGGTCTTCCCGGGCTGAATCTCCCGATGCCGCATGTCCTGGGCGCGGACGGCGCCGGGGTTGTTGCCGAGATCGGCGAGGGGGTCGATGCGGTTGCGGTGGGCGACGAGGTCGTGCTCGACCCCGGCCTCGGCTCGCCGGACGAGGACGGCTACGCCTTGCTGGGCGAGATGGTTCCCGGCACGTTCGCGCAGGAGATCGTCGTGCCGGCGGAGAATTGCTTTCCCAAGCCGGAGCGGCTCGACTGGCCCGAAGCCGCGGCATTCCCTTTGGTGACCCTGACGGCCTGGCGCATGCTGTGCTCCAAAGCCCGGGTCCAGGCCGGTGAGTGGGTGTTGATCCACGGCGTCGGCGGAGGCGTCAGCTTGGCAGCGCTGCAGATCGCCAACCACTTGGGAGCCCGTTCGATCGTTACCAGCCACAGCGAAACCAAACGCCGCCGCGCCCGGGAGCTCGGCGCCGCTGCGGCGATCGACTACGTCGACGAGGACGTCGTCGCAGCCGCCCGTGAGATCACTGCAGGCGCCGGGGTGGAGGTTGTCGTCGACAATGTCGGCGAAGCGACGTTTGCCGCGAGCATCAGAGCATGCCGCAAGGGCGGCCGTATCGTCACCTGCGGCGCCACCACCGGGCCGGCGGTGCCGGTCGACGTGCGGCGGGTTTTCTGGAAGCAGATTTCCATCCTCGGCTCGACGATGGGCGACGCGGAAGAATTCGCCACCATGCTGGACGTCGTCGCCGCCGGCGAGATCGACCCGGTCATCGATACGGTCCTGCCGTTGACGGAGGCGCGCGCCGCGCTCGAGCGCCTGCAGAACGCCGAGCAGTTCGGCAAGATCGTGCTCGAAATAGGCGGGTGATAGCATCGCCTGCGGCGCAGCAGCAGGTGCAGACCCGTCTCCCTCTTACCGCGGCCTGCCGGCATGAGCGAATCTTCCTCCCGCGTTGCCACGTGGGTTTCGTTCGTCAAGTTCGAGCACACCCTGTTCTCGCTGCCGTTGTTGTACGCCGGCGCGGTGCTCGGGGCCGGAGGCTTGCCCGACGCGCGCACGTCTCTGTTGATCCTCATCGCTGGAACGGGCGCGCGCACCGCGGCGATGGGGCTGAACCGGATCATCGATCGCAACATCGACGCGCGTAATCCGCGGACGATGGTGCGCGAGTTGCCCCGCGGCGCCATGAGAGTCGCCGAGGCCTGGGGCATAGTAATCGTAGGGCTGGCGCTCTATTTCGGTTCGTGCGCCATGCTCTGGCCAATCTGCCTGGCGCTTTCGCCGATTCCTCTTGCCGCCTTCGTGCTCTACCCCTACATGAAACGATTCACGTTCCTGGCGCATTACGGTGTCGGCCTGGCCCTCTCGTTTGCCCCGTTGGGGGGGTTCGTGGCGGCTACCGGTAGCACTTCCGGCGCCCAGGCGGTGTTGTGGCTGGCGGCCTTCACCCTGCTGTGGGTGGCCGGCTTCGACATCATCTACGCCACCCTTGACATCGATTTCGACCGCGCCGAAGGTCTGCACAGCCTGCCCGCGCGGCTCGGTCGCGAGGCCGGCTTACGGGTGGCTTTGCTCACCCACGCTCTCGCCGTGGGGTGCCTGGTCGTCCTGTACGCGTCAGGTCTGAGCGGGGCCGTGGCGATCGCCGGCATCGCGGCGACGGCCGCCGTCTTCGCCGCGGAGCACCGGCTCGCCGAGCGTGTCAATCTGGCTTTCTTCCAGCTCAACATCGTCGTCGGGTTCCTGGTGTTCGGGCTGGTTCTGGCGGGAACCCTGGGCTGGTAGGGGACGGATCGAGATGAGCGAGCATCCGACGCAACGGCAACAACGCATCCTGGTGGGGGTGACCGGGGCTTCGGGCGCGCCCTACGCCGTCGCGCTGCTCCGCCGTATCGGCGATGTGTACCTGGCGCTGTCCCGCTGGGGCCGTATGGTGATGCGCGAGGAGACCGGCCTGCGGGAGGAAGACCTGCAGCCCCTGGTGACGAAGATCTTCTCCGACAAGGATCTCGCCAATCCGTTTTCTTCCGGCTCCAATGCGTTCGACGCGATGGTGATCATTCCCTGCTCGGTGACGACCATGGCGAAGATCGCCAACGGCATCGGCGACACGTTGATCACCCGCTCGGCGATGGTGGCGCTGAAGGAACGCCGGCGTCTGGTGCTCGTGGTGCGCGAGGCGCCGTGGCCGACGAATGCCTTCGAGAACGCTGCACGCCTGTCGCGGGAGGGCGTCGTGATCATCCCGGCCTCGCCGCCCTTCTATCACGTTCCCGAGACGCTCGATGAGCTGATCGAGCATTTCGTCGACAAGGTCGTCGGCGTTCTCGGCTTCGAGCCGCAGCGCAAGTGGCGGCAGGAGGTCCTCGAAGGTTCGCGCGCCGCGGGCGAGATGACTGCCGAAGAGCGCGATGCCCTGGAGCTCGCGAGCGCCGCGTCGGCCGCCGAGCCGGACGTTGAACCGACGGCCGGGGATGGCGGCAATGCGAGACCCGACAGCACCGAAGCAGGGGGATCCTCGTGAGCTATCACGATCTGCAGAGCTTTGCCCGCGACCTGGAGAGCGCCGGGGAGTTGCGCCGCGTGAAGACTGTCGTCGACCCCTACCTCGAGATCGCCGAGATTTACGACCGGGTGATCAAGCGCGAGGGCCCGGCGCTGCTGTTCGAGAACGTGCGCGACGCCGACTTCCCCCTGCTGATCAACCCGCTCGGCAGCTCGCGTCGCATCGAGCTGGCGCTCGGTCGGCACCCCGGCGAGATCGGAGCCGGGCTGCTCGAGCTCGCCGAGGCGGCGCAGCCGCCGCAGCCCGGGCGCCTGTGGAAGCAGCGTCGGACGATCCGCGAGGTGCTGTGGGGAATGCGGGTGCGGCGGGTGCGACGGGCACCCGTCCAGCAGGTGGTGGAGGCGCCCGACCTGTCCCGGTTCCCGGTTCAGACCTGCTGGCCCGGCGACGGCGGACCGTTCATCACCTTCGGTTTGGTGGTGACCAAGGACCCGGAGACCGGAGAACGCAACGTCGGTCTGTATCGCATTCAGGTCTACGATTCGGCCACCACCGGCATGCACTGGCAGATCCACAAGGGCGGAGGCTTCCACTACAACAAGGCCGAACGGCTGGGTGTGCCGCTGCAGGTCGCCGTGGTGATCGGCGCCGATCCCTACCTGCTCATGGCGGCGATCACGGCGCTTCCCGAGGGGATGGACGAGATCTCGTTCTCCGGCCTCATGCGCCGGGCCCCTTGCAAGGTGGTGCGCTGCAAGACCGTCGACCTGGAGGTTCCTGCGGAGGCGGAGATCATCCTCGAGGGAATCGTGCCGCCCGGCGAACGTCGCCTCGAAGGCCCGTTCGGCGACCATTTCGGCCACTACAGCCACGCCGCGGACTTCCCCGTTTTCCACGTTCAGCGGGTCACCCGCCGGCGCACGCCGCTCTACCTGTCGGCGACGGTCGGCAAGCCGCCGCAAGAGGACAAACACCTGGGCAACGCCGTGCAGCAGATGGTAGGCCCGCTGATCAAGCTCATCCACCCCGAGATCAAGGACCTGTGGGCGTACTTCGAAACCGGCTTCCACAACCTGTTGGTGATCTCGATGGACGCGCGCTACTACAAGGAGGCGGTGCGCACGGCGTTGGCCCTGATGGGCACGGGCCAGCTCTCGCTGACGAAGTGCGGCGTCCTCGTCGACGGCGATGTGGACGTGCGCGATTTCGATGCCGTGTTGCGCGCCATTCGCGAGAACTTCGACCCCGCCAGCGACTTCCTGTTGCTGCCCGGCGTGCCGCAGGACACCCTCGACTTCACCAGCTTCAGCATGAACTTGGGCTCCAAGATGGTGCTCGACGCCACCAGCGGCGCGCGCCCCACCTTGCACGGCGCCCCGGGTGCGGACGCCGACGCGGTGGCCGCCTCCGCGGGCGGTGCGTTGCCGCGCATGGAAGACGATTTCGCCGGCCTCGTCGTGCCGAGCCCGGCCACGGATGCGGTGCCGACCGAGGCGCCTTCGCCGGCGACCGATTCGAGGCCCTCACGTTTGCCGGCCGCCGATACGGCGCCACCGGGAGGGGTGATCGACCCGCGGACGATCGACTCCCGGGTGCTCAGCTACGAGCTTCTGCAGGATTGCCTGCTTGTCGTCCGCGTCGAGGCGCAGGGCAGGGAGGTCGTCGAGCGCTTGGTCGCGGCTCCCCTGGGCTCCGTGAAGATCGTCGCCGCGGTGAGCCCCGACGTGAACCTCAGCAATCGGGACCTGCTGCTATGGGGGATCTTCACGCGCTTCGACTGCGCTCGCGACGTCCTGTTCACCGACGTGCAGCACCGCGGTGCGTGGACCACGGCACACGGCGTCATGGGAATCGATGCGACGTTCAAGCCGGGCTATCCGGCGCCGCTGGAGATGGACCCGGAGATCGTCGCCAAGGTGGACAGAAGATGGAGCGAATACGGGATAGACTAGACGTAAGATCCCTCGAAGTCCTCGAGCAGCCCTCTACAGCCATGTCCTTCGACCGCAGCGAATTCCGTAATCTCGGTGACCCTACCCTGGTCCGCATCGCCGACAAGCTCGCCGCCGGCGACCGCCTCGACCGCGGGGACGGCCTCGCGCTTCTCTCGTCCGACGACGTGATCGGGGTCGGCCGACTGGCCAACGCCGTGAAGGAAGCGAAGTCGGGGCCGTACGCCTTCTTTGTACTCAACCGCCAGATCAACCCGACGAATATCTGCGTCATCTCGTGCAAGTTCTGTGATTACGCCGCCAAGGCGGGCGACGACGACGCGTACGAGATGACGATCGAGGACATCATCGAGAAGGTCCGTGAGCCGATTCACGAGGTCCACCTCGTCGGCGGCCTGCACCCGACCTGGCCGTTCGAATACTACGAAGAGATGCTTCGGGCCATACGCCGGGCCAATCCCGCGGCACAGATCAAGGCGTTCACCGCCGTCGAGATCGAGTTCTTCGCCAAGATCGCGAAGATCTCCGTCGACGAGGTCCTCGACCGGCTCATTGCGGCCGGCCTCGACACGATGCCGGGGGGTGGTGCAGAGGTCTTCTCCGAGCGCGTCCGGCAGGCGCTTTATCGCGAGAAGATGGGTGCCCGCGAGTGGCTCGACATTCACCGGATCGCTCACGGCAAGGGCGTCCGCACCAACGCTACGCTGTTGTACGGACACATCGAGACCCACGAGGAGCGCATCGATCATCTGATGACGCTGCGCGACCTGCAGGACGAGACCGGCGGCTTCTACTCGTTCATACCGCTGGAATTCCAGCTCGGCTACACGAACCTGGTCGCCCGTCAGGCAAGCGCGTTGGACGGGTTGCGGACCATCGCCGCGTCGCGCCTGATTCTCGACAACTTCCCGCACATCAAGGCCTATTGGGTGATGCTGGGAGAGGAAACCGCCTCGATGGCGCTACAGTGGGGCGCCGACGACCTGGATGGCACGATCGGCGAGGAAAAGATCGCCCACGCGGCCTTGGCCACCAGCCCTCTCGGGCTGACCGCCCACAAGATGCTCAAGCTGATGCGCGAGGCCGGACGTTCGCCGTGCCGAACGCCTGGCCCTGCGCATTGGCGGCCTGGTCACGCTGGGCAGTCTGTTGCTCCTGGCAGGGGGCTGCGGCGGGAACTTCCTGCCGGATGATCGCATGCAGACCCAGGGCAATGTACGCG
>CBDUAS010000074.1:0-9987 GCA_965365185.1 uncultured bacterium
CTGCAACCGACCATGCGCGGCGGGGATGTCGTCGGCAAGACACCGTCCCTGAAGCAGCTTCAGCAACGCGCCGCGGCGCAGATGGCAGCTCTCGCGCCGGGGATCCGGCGCCTACGAGACCCCGAGTCCTACCCGGTCGAGATCAGCGGGTCGCTCGAAAGCCTGTTGCTGGCGCTTCGACCGAGCTGAACACCCGTCTCATCGGCCCTCGCCGGCCCAGAGCTCGGTGTCGGGAAAGAACGCGTACCAGCCGAACCAGTAGGCGAGGTGGCCCGGGAGGCGCATCAGGATCCCCGGACCGTCGATCCGATGGAGCGCCACGTCACTGAGGCGCCACCGCGAGCCGTCGTCGGCAACGAGCACGCCCTCCTCCCCTTGGTCCGCGCCCGCCGCGAACGTCCGGTCACCTCGGGCATAGGCGCGCACAGCCCGGCCCGCGCCGACGACGAGCACAACCGGCTCCTCTCCAACGACGGTGTCGAGCACGCGCCGCCGCTGCAGGGCATCGAGATCGAAGGCCTTCGCGTCGCCGCCGGAGCGCAAACCGAACACCCAGGCTTTCGGCGGCAAGCGCTCGTCGCGTACTCCCACGGGGAACATCACGCCGGGACTCTCGAAGTAGTCACCGTAGGCCGCCCCGGGCGAGTAATCGCGCCGATGCCCGGTCTCCGGGTCGAGCACGGTGCTCCCAGGGTAGCGACTGCGCCAGTCCCCCCAGGTGGTGACGACCACCGGCAGCACGCGCAGCTCGATCTCCTGTCCGACCAAGCTCCCGAGGACCGGCTTTCCGGTGAGGTTCGACCACAGCGTCCGTGTCTCGCGGTCGAACATGAGCTTGTTCGAGCGGTACAGCAACCCACTCGTGGCGAAGGAGAACGCGCCGTCGCCGGCGCGCCGGTCGAACAAGATGGCGGAGCCACAAAGAGTGCAGTACGACAGGGCCACGGGGATTCCGGCCACGGTGTCGTTGGTCATCTCGTGCCAGTCGAGGATGCGCAGGGGATAAGCGCGGGCCTCGACACCCTCGGCCATCGTCTCCGCGGTCGCGAGCGCCACGCCGAAAACCAGCTCGTCGTCGGTCAGATAGTCGGCCTCCGCGGCCGGGATCACGGCCGGGTCGTCGAGCGACGGGATTCCCTCCGGCGCGACACCTCCCCACTGGATCTCGACGTAGTCGATGGTCGATGACCATCGCGGATCGAGAAACTCCCCGAACCGAGGGTCGAGCCGCGCGAGAAAGTCGGCCTTCCACTGCGGGTAGGCGGGATGGGGCACGATCCCCTGGCGCACCACCCACTCGGACCACGGCAGGAAGTTGTCGCCCAGGTCCTGCCCGCTGAGGTCACGAAGCACTTCGAGCAGCGTCTCGTTGCGGAAAGGGTCGTATCGCATCGCGGTGATCATGAACGGCAAGGCGTCGACGTCGCCGCGCTCGCCGAGGTAGCGGGCGGCCGGACGCTGAACGAACGGGTCGCGATCCACCAGGTCGTAGAAGGCCTGCTCCGTCGGGTCACGCTGCGACGAGTCCTGCGCGGGCGCGGTCGGTGTCGCGGCGAGAAACAGGACCAGCCCGAGGACCACGGCCTTGCTCACGAATTCTTGTCGCATATCTCGTTGCCCGTCTTCTGTGTCAGATCGGCAATCACCTGCCGCCCTTCCTTTTTTAGCCTCTGCAGCGTCGCCTTTCCAGCGTGGACCGTGAGGCACTGTTTCGCCCGGAACGCCCTGTCCCTGTGTCGGCGGCCGCGTCCGGCAGCGTATCCGCAGGCGACCGCGTCCATGCGTGTCGCCCCGCCGGCGTATCTACAGGCGGCCGCATCCATGCGTGTCGCCCCGCCGGCGTATCCGCAGGCGACCGCGTCCATGTGTGTCGCCCCGCCGGCGTATCCACAGGCGGCCGCATCCATGCATGTTCCCCCGGCCGGCTCGCAGGCACGGGAAGGTCGGCCTGGCGGTGGCGGCGCATCCTGCTAGGATTGCGCCATGGCAGAAACGAGTGCGTCATCAGCGGGTCTCAAAGGGGTCGTCGCCGGTCGATCGGGCATCTGCATCATCGATGGGGAGCAGGGCCTGCTGGCCTACCGTGGGTACGACATCCACGACCTCGCCGAACATTCCACGTTCGAGGAGACCACCTATCTGCTGTGGGAAGGCGAGCTGCCCACGCGCGCGGAGCTTGGCGACTTCACCACCATGCTCGCCCAGCAACGCGCCGTCCCGCGCTCCGTTCTCGACCTGATCGCTGCGGCCCCACCCGAGGCCCCGCCGATGGCGACGTTGCGAACCGCGGTCTCGGCGCTCGGCGAGGTCGATTCGCTGGGCGAAGACATGTCGGCGAAAGCCAATCGCGAAAAGGCAGCACGGCTGACGGCGCAGCTCGCCACGCTGACCGCGGCCATCCATCGCAGCCGCCGGGGACTCGAGCCCGTGGCACCCGACCTCGCGCTCGATCATGCCGCCAACTTTCTTTTCATGGTGCGCGGCGAGCGGGCCAGCGAGCGTGCCTGCCGCGCGTTTGACGTCGCCCTGGTGTTGCACGCCGACCACGGCTTCAACGCCTCGACGTTCTCGGCCCGGGTCACCGCGGCGACACTGTCGGATATGCACTCCGCGATCACCTCGGCGATCGGCACCCTGAAGGGACCGCTGCACGGCGGCGCCAACCAGCGCGTCAAGGACATGCTCGACGACATCGGCAACGCCGACCAGGTCGCCGACTACATCGACGCCAGGCTGGCGGCGAAGGAGCGCATCATGGGCTTCGGGCACCGGGTCTACCGAGTGGAAGACCCGCGCGGCCGCCATCTCATGGCGCACGCCGAGAACCTGAAAGACGAGGGTGACCCGACGATGCTGGAGATCCAGAAGCGGATGGTCGACGTCATGCAGGACCGCAAGGGGCTGTCGATCAACGTCGATTTCTACTCCGCCAGCCTGTACACCTACCTCGGGTTTCCCGCGGACCTGTTCCCGGCTCTCTTCGCACTCAGCCGCATCGCCGGCTGGACGGCCCACGTCATGGAGCAGTACGGCGACAACCAGCTCATTCGCCCGCGCTCCGAATACATCGGGCCCGGGCCGCGCCGTTACCGCACCGTCGCCGAGCGCTGACCCCGGCGTACGTTCCGCCACCGGTCTACCCGCAGGAAGAATCGGCGCGCCCGCAAGACCGCACGATCCCGGCCATGGGCATTTTCGGTTGCAGTCGAGATATACCTTTTATTGCGACCGTGATATCTTAATTGGGTGATCATGGCGAACCCGCCGAACGTGCGTGCGGGTGTTCAGGAGGGGTCAACAAGCGGTATGTGGGGGAAAGCCGCCGGTTCTTTCGGGGTCTGGCTGCGGCTCGCAATCATCGCAGGCTTCGTGTGTGGACTCTCGTTCGCAGCACGACCGGCCGTTGCCGCGCCGCAGGACGAAGAAGAGCTGTGCCTCGAGTGTCATGCCGACCCGGAGATGTTCGAGGGCGTCGAGGACGCGGCCCGCTATCTGGTCGATCCGGAAGTCTACGCCCGCTCGGTGCACGGACAGCAGGAGCTGTTCTGCATCGACTGCCACTTGAACCGCGAGGATATCCCGCATACCGGGCCGCGGGAGGCCGTGGTATGCGGAGACTGCCACTCCGATCAGGCCGAAGATCACGCCCGCTCGCTGCACGGGCAGGCCGCGGCCCGCGGCGACCCGCTGGCGCCGAGCTGCGTCGACTGCCACGGCAACCCGGTCTTCTCGGGTGGCGTTGTCGAGCGCACGGATCCGCACGACATTCTCTCGCACACCGACCCGCGGGCGCACACACGGGTGATGAACATCCCGTTCCTTTGCGGCGAATGCCACCACGAGGGCACGCCCGTATCGCGTAACCGGGACATCCATCAGGAGCGGCCCCTGGAGAACTACTCTCTGTCGATTCACGGCGAGGGCCTGTTCCGCCAGGGCCTGACGGTCACCGCAGTGTGCACGTCGTGCCACACGTCACACTTGATCCTGCCGCACACCGATCCCGACTCGAGCATTCATCGCGACGCGGTGGCCGGCACCTGTACCCAGTGCCACGGCCAGATCGAGGAGGTCCATCGCCAGGTCATCGAAGGGCAGCGCTGGGAAACCGAGCCCGACATCATCCCGGCGTGCGTCGACTGTCACTCGCCACACCGCATTCGCAGGGTCTACTACGACACCGGCGCCGCCACCGAGGACTGCATGGACTGCCACGCGGATCCCGAGCTCAGGGGCACGGCCCGGGGCCAAGAGATGTCGCTCTACGTCGACGCGGAGGCCCACAGCACCTCGGCGCACACGACCGTCGCGTGCGCTCAGTGCCACACGGGAGTGAGCACGGTGCTGGCGCGGCCGTGCGCCGCGATCAGCGCGCCGGTCGATTGCGCCATCTGCCACGAGGAGCAGACCGAGGACTACCGAACCAGCGTCCACGGCAGCCTGTACGAGCAAGGCGACCCGGACGCCCCGGCTTGCCTGGATTGCCACGAGAAGCACAACACGCAGACCCGGTTTTCCCCCGCCTCGCACACCTTCCCGCGCAACGTGCCCGAGCTCTGCGGCCACTGCCATCGCCAGGGCGAGCAGGCGGCCGTGCGCATCTTCCACGAGGGCGACTTCACGCCGGTGGAAAGCTACGAGATGAGCATCCACGGCAAGGGGCTGTACGAGAGCGGCCTGCTGGTGACCGCGACCTGCTCCGACTGCCACTCGCCCCACAAGACGCTGCCGGCAAGCGATCCGGAATCGACCGTCCACGACGACAACGTGCACACGACCTGCGGGACCTGCCACCACGGCATTGAGCAGGAGTTCATGCAGAGCGTCCACTCGCCCACCGCCGGCGAGGTGGACGACGTGAGTCAGCTACCCACCTGTGAGGATTGCCATTCCTCGCACACGATCAGCCGCACGGACCGGTCGGACTTCCGCATGACGATGATGGACCAGTGCGGCCGCTGCCACACCGACGAGTCCGAGACGTTCTTCGACACCTTC
Source organism: uncultured bacterium (assembly GCA_965365185.1). Classification (GTDB taxonomy): domain Bacteria; phylum Acidobacteriota; class UBA890; order UBA890; family UBA890; genus CBDCGW01. The sequence goes on from CBDUAS010000074.1 coordinate 4,999, forward strand.
CACGGCAAGGTCTCTCGGCTCGGCGACGCCGCCGCGGCGAAGTGCTACGACTGCCACGGCACCCACAGCATTCAGCCGACCGACGATCCGCGCTCGATGTTGAGCCGCCGGAACATCGTCGAGACCTGCGCGGCGTGCCACAGCGGGGCCAACATCCGCTTCACCGGCTACCTCACCCACGCCACCCACCACGATCCCGAGAAGTACCCGTTCCTGTACTGGGCGTTCTGGGGCATGACGACGCTGCTGGTCGGCACGCTGAGCTTCGCCAGCGTGCACACCGGCGCCTGGCTCTGGCGGCTGGCCCGTTCGCCGGAGGCGAGGGCCGGGCACAAGGTGAAGGAGGGCGAGAAGCTCTTCCGCCGATTCACCAGCTTCCAGCGCAGCCTGCACATCAGCATGATGTTGAGCTTCTTCACCCTGGCGCTCACAGGGATGATCCTGAAGTTCTCCCATATGGCATGGGCGCAGACGGGCGCGGCGCTGGTCGGTGGATTCCAGACCACCGGGGTGCTGCATCGAATCGGAGCCGTGGTTCTGATGGGCGTTTCCATCGCCCACCTTTCGGACCAGCGACGCAGGAAGCGAAAGTCGGGCCTGACCTGGTGGCAGTACATCAGCGCGCCCGACAACCTGATGTTCAACTGGAGCGACATCGGCGAGTTTTTCGGCTCGATCAAGTGGTTTCTCGGCCTGGGACCGCGCCCCAAATACGGTCGCTACACGTACTGGGAGAAGTTCGACTATTTCGCGGTGTTCTGGGGAATGGTGGTCATCGGCTCGACCGGGCTGCTGCTCTGGTTCCCGGAGTTCTTCACCCTGGTGCTACCCGGTCAGATCATCAACGTGGCGACGATCATTCACAGCGATGAGGCCCTGCTGGCGGTGGCCTTCATCTTCACCATCCATTTCTTCAACACCCACTTCCGCCCGGACAAGTTCCCCATGGATCCGGTCATGTTCACCGGCCGGGTGCCGCTCGAGGAGCTCAAGCGCGACAAGCCGCGGGAGTACGAGGAGCTGGTTGCTTCGGGCCGACTCGACGACTACCTCGTGCAGCCCTACCCGCGCCACCTGGCACGTTTCTACAAGGGCTTCGGCTTTTTCGCCCTCTTTGTCGGTCTGTCCGTCGTCGCTCTGATCTTGTATTCGATGCTGTTCGGGTATCGCTGAGGTCGATCCCGGCACCTGCCCGAGAGAGCCCCGCCCAGCGGTCGTCGCCCGCCCCCGAGGGATTTTCGGCGGCAATTTCCCCCTTTTTTCCGAAACGGTGAAAAAAGTTGTTGACAGTTTTTCGCCAGGCCTTAAGGTGGCTTTGTCCGGGTGATGTTCCCGGCCAAACGCGAGAGCTTGATGATCGTTGAAGGCGCGTAAGGCCCTCGGAAGGCTGGTGGAGCCGAAAGGCGACGTCAGTAGCTGAGGAAACCGGCACGCTGGAGAGAGTCGGGCAGTCGCTGGGAGGCCGTCGCGAAGGTCGCCCGGGCAATTTTTTTGCCCGCAAGCCACGCCGAAACCGCACCAGCCGGTTTCCTCCTTACCGATTCGCCGTCCGACGCGGTACGCTTGTCGGAGGGCCCCGGCAACGGGAGCCGTGGGGAGTCGACGCAAACGCAGGATCACCCCGTCGCTCACCCACCTCGGGCATGCTCGTTGATGCATGAAACCTCGAGCGAACATCCGAAGAACTCCCCGATCTACGATCGCCGTCGAATTGTGTTGCAGGAGGATTGAAACGTGAGCAAGAACGGGCAGCGCTTCCTCACATCGGCCGCACTTGTCGTTTTCGGTTTGCTTGCCGGCGTCATGGTGGCGCAGATCGGCTCCGCCGTCGCCGGTACCGGCCAGCAGGCGCAAAGGGCAGCAAACACGGACGCGCCACCTGCGCTCCAAGAAGCCATCCCGCAAGGGGCCTTCGTGCGCGTGGCGGAGCAGACGCAGCAGGCGCTCGTGTATATCCAGACCGAGCAGACCGTCAGCCGCAGCGCGCTGCTCGGCGACGTTCCGGAGTTCTTCCGCCGGTTTCTCGAGGAGGACGAGGACGCCCCGGACATCCCGGACCAGCTGCAGGCCTCTCAGGGATCCGGCTTCCTGATCAGCGCCAGCGGTTACATCGTTACCAACGCCCACGTGGTCTCGCAGGCCGACGTGAACGCTGTCGAGGTGATCAACGCCGAGAACATCACCGTGCGGCTCAACAACGACGACGAGTACGATGCGCAGGTCGTCGGCGTGGATATCGGTACCGACCTCGCGGTCCTGAAGATCGACGCCGGCAACGATCTGCCCTTCATTCCGCTGGGGGACTCGGACCAATCGCGGGTCGGCGAGTGGGTCATGGCGCTGGGAGCCCCCTTCGGACTGACGAACACGGTTTCCGCCGGGATCATCTCCGCCGTGGGCCGCGCCCAGGTCGGCGGGCTCGGGGGCGCCGCCTACCGCGATTTCATTCAGACCGACGCCTCCATCAATCCGGGCAACTCCGGCGGCCCGCTGGTCAACCTGCGCGGTGAGGTCATCGGCATCAACACGGCGATCATCAGCAACGGTATGCAGGGGCAGTTTTCCGGCGTCGGATTCGCCATCCCCATCAACCTGGTGAGCGGCGTCGTCGACCAGCTCATCGAGCACGGTCGCACAATCCGCGGTTGGCTCGGCGTCAGTATGCAGGCGCTGTCGCCGGACATGGCCGACGCCTACGGCCTGAACCGACGCCAGGTGCGCGGCGCCGTGTTGATCGCGGCGGTCAACGAAGGGGAGCCCGCGGACGTCGCGGGCGTCCGCGAGGGCGACATCGTCGTCGGCACGGACGGGCGTCGGCTCGAGGACGACCAGGACTTCCTGCAACGTATCGCCAGGACCCCGCCCGATGAAACCATCACTTTGGACATCCTCCGCGTTCTTCCCGACGACACGGCGGTCGGCTTCACGACCACGGAGGAATCGATCCCGGTGACACTGGGCGAGCGGCCGCCGGAAATCCAGGTGCTGGCCGACCAGAACCGGTTGACAGGGCCGGGGAATCGCGAACCCGTGAGCCCCGGTGAACGAGACCTCTCTGGCGTCGAAGAGAAGCTCGGCGTGAGCCTCGCGCCGCTCACCGAAAGTGCCGCGGGCCAGCTCGATTACGACATCGCCGAGGGCGGCGTCCTGGTGACGCGTGCTGCGCAGACCGGCGCTGCGGCCCGCGCCGGGCTTGGCCCCGGAACCATCATTCAGGAGGTCAACCAGCGCCGGGTCAACACAGTGGAGGAGTTCACCCGGCTCATCGAGCAGGTGGAGCCGGGTGGCTCGGTGGTGTTGCGGGTGCGTCTGCCGCAAGGGACGACCGCGCGGGTGCCGCTGCAGATCCCTGAGTAACGTCGCACCGCGCGGCCCCGGCCGGATCGTCGCCGAGCCGCGGGACGGGATCGGGCGTCCGTACGCCTTCAAACGAAACGGGCCGGTCCAGGCGCGAACCTGGACCGGCCTCTCGTTCAGGACCCGCCCCGCCCGACCGGTGCGTCGAACGGGAGCGGATCGTCCCCAGGGTCACGTGGCCTCGCTCGAAAACCGTGGTCAGGCCGGGTCCAACAGGCCGTCCAGGACGCTCTTGCGAAAACGCCACTGACGACCCACGCGAGTCGCCGGAAGCCTCCCCTGCTTCGCCATGCGGTAGACCGTTGACTTGTTGATCCGCAGCAGCTCGGCAACCTCCGAAACGGTCAGCAAGCGTCCCTCTGGCTTGCGGCCCGAGGGGGAGCTCGCGGCGCGCCCCGTGGGTACGGATTGTGTCTGTGAACCGACGGCCAACGACGACATTGCTTGCCTCACCTGTGTTCGCCCCTGGAGTTTCAAGCCCCCAGCCTGCTCAGGTGCAATGGTACACAACAACGCAGTAGCGACGAAGCCTAATCCATCCGATCTTTTAAAAACAAAGAGTGCGTTTAACAACGTTTTAATTGCTAGAAGTAATTTTTAATAACCATAAAGCACCTGCTGAGATATGGCCTCGCGGCGGGGTGCTTCGAATCGAGTTCGGCGGGTCTTTCTGCAGGACGTACACGGGCCGAACCTACCGGATTGCGCCTGCCTGCGCCGGCCAGCAGTCAGGACCGACGTGGCCGGAAGTGCCCCCCCTCAGCCTTCCGCTGCCCTGGCGACGGGAACATCCGCGCCCACGACCTGGTCGAGAAAGACGCGCACGATGTCCGGATTCCACAAGCTTCCGGCATCTCGCTCGAGCACGTGGCGCGCCTCTTGAAGCGTGAGCGCCGAGCGGAAGGCGCGCGCCGAGGTGAGAGCGTCGTAGGCGTCGCACAGGGCGACGATCTGCGCCCCGGTGGGGATCTCTTCTCCCTTGAGCCCGGTCGGGTAGCCGCTGCCGTCCCAGCGTTCCTGGTGATGGAACACGAGCGGCACCACGCGGCGCAGCGGTCGCACCTGTTCGAGCAGTTGCGCGGCGATCTCGGGGTGGCGCTCCACAACGCGGCGCTCGGCCGTGCTCAGACGACCCTCCTTGCCGAGGATTTCCTCCGGGACGCCGATCTTGCCGACGTCGTGCACCAGCCCGGCGATCTCGATGGCGATACGTTCGTCCTGCGGAAACATCATCGCCTCGGCCAGCCTCGCGGCCAGCTCCGCGACGGCGCGAGAGTGCGCGTGGGTATAGGGATCCTTGGCCTCGACCGCCTCCATCAGGACCTCGAGGGTCTCGCGCACCAACGGGCTGGCGAGGTTGCCGTCCTCGAGCTGTTCGAGGGGCGCGAGTATGTCGCGCACGGACACCTCACGGTCCGGAAGGTGACGGCGTGACTGCACCGAGACCACCGCCTCGAGCACCTCCCGATCGTAATCATCGGTATCGCGGCCCTCGGGCCGACCGGCCAGTTGTATGCGGTGGCCGCCATGGTTCTTCGCCAGGTACATGGCCTGGTCGGCGGCATCCAGCAGCTCGTCGGACTGCACGCCGTCGGCGGTGAACTCGGCCACGCCGATGGAGATCCGCGGCGG
>CBDUAS010000075.1:0-9974 GCA_965365185.1 uncultured bacterium
AAGATCCGCGGCCAGCCGCCGGCGGTCGTCGATGCGGGCGTCGGCGGCGAGATACAGCCTGCTGTCGCGCCACACGGGCTGTCGCGCATCGTGCCCCGGATCGCCCGTCTGCAACCGTACGTGCGCCAACCCGGCCGGACCCGAGATCTCCACGCCGCAACCGTGCGGGCCCCGGTAGGTCATGCGCTCGGCGAGCCGCCGCAAGAGAGCCTCGTTCACGGGTTTCCCGGTGAGCTCGAGCATCACCAGAAAACCACTCATGAAACGAGTGTTCGGTGCCCCGATGCGGCCGAGCCGGCCCCCAGGCAGGCCAGATCGAACGGTTCGTATATGCCGCGGACGGCCGCGGCGTCGTTGAGCACCAGGCCGTCGTACTCCACCCAGGCGTGAGCCTCGAACGGGCCCATCAGCGTGCGCACGCCGAGGACGAGCGTTGCGGCAACACCGGCCCGGCGCAACAGCCACAAGAGCGCCAGCGACTCCAGCAAGCAGCGCGATTCGTAGGGCAGCACGCGCCGGTTGACGTGCATGACCGTTCGAGCGATGCGCTGCGCCCGCGACCGGAGCTCGGGCGTCCCCGGGGCCGGGCGCCTCGGCGGCACGGAACCGCGCAGGAGAAACTGATACACGCGGCAAAGGCCGAAGATTCTCAGCGCCAGCGCCAGCGTCGGCAGCAGGATCAAAAGGCGGAGCGCGCGGCCTTCGCCCGCGACCGAGACGTCCGGCGCCGCGGCATCGCCGGTCTCAGCGGCGCTCGCCATGAATCTCGAGGAGGTGCCGGCCCGCGAGGTCGTCGACCAACTCGAGCAGGTCCGCCCGCAGCGTCTCGGCATCGACCTCGAATTCCGCGAGAAGGGCGTCGTACGCGTCCTGGATCGGACCGCCCTCGGCGAGCACCTGCCACGCTCGCGTGCCCACCTGGTCGAGGCCGAAGTAGCTCTCCGAGTCGAGGTCGAGGATCACGGACTCGCCCTCGAGCTCGCGGAACATGACGTTGTCGGGAATCGATACCCGCTGCGTGAAGGAGGTCGCCACCTGCGTGCTCCTTGGTTTTCCGCGCGCGCCGGCGCCCGAGATGGGTCGCCACCGGCGGAACCACTTCGCCTCGATTTTACGGAACCCGGGCGGCTGAAGGCTACAACGATCGCCCCACGGTGCGGAATGGCCGTGGTCAGGGCGTCGGCAGGACGATGCGATAGCCCTTGACCTGCACCGTGCCCGCATCGTCCATGAAACCGGCCAGGAAGAAATCACCGCGCACGTACGGCCGCGGGTAGGTCTGAATCCCCTCCGGCAGCTCGGCGCCGCCGAGAAAGCGGCCGTTCTCGTCGAACACCTCCCAGGTGGTGGCCTCGCGCCAGCACGCCGTGCCGAAAGGCTCGCCGGGCTGTGGGTCCTCGTTGCACTCCTCCTCGACGTGATCTCCGGGGCCGGGCCGTCGCACCCAGATCCGTCCGTCGGCGTCGGCGAGTAGCTGGGAGAAAGCCGGCTTGTACGACGGGATGTCGGGCCCGTTCCAGGTCCAATCGGGCTGCGTATTGCGCATGTTGGCCGTCGATGATCGCCTGAACCACTCTGCCTCGGCCGCCGCGACCGGTACCGGCTCCCACGACTTCTCCACCTGCGTGACGCGACCGTCCGGATGGCGGATCTCGAAGGAGTAATCGTCGGAGACGCCGCCGATCACGGCCCCTGTCGGGGACAGCGTCCAGTGCACCTGGGGGGCGAAGGGCACGTTGTTCATGGAGGTGCTGCTTTCGCGACGGGCGATGATCTGCGGTTCCTCGAAATCGAATGCCGGCGCCTCGATCGGCTCTCCCTCCTCGTCCTCGTTCTCGAACTGCGGCACCATGCCGAGCTTCCATTCGTCCACGTCCGCGCCCTGGTTGAGCAGCTCGTAGTTGTAGAGCGTTCCGCCCCGGGTGATCACCATCGGGTTCGAGGTGCTGAAGGAGCTGGTGATGCGGATCGTCCCGAGCTCCTCACCCTCCTTCGACAAGATCATGATGCGACCGTTGCGCGGGTCGCGGATGTAGATGCGGTCGCTCTCGTCGATGACCATGCTCTCGGGCCGCTCCAGCTCGCCGGGGCCGCTCCCCTCGGCACCGAGGTCTCTCAGGTGTCGCCCGCTGAGGTCGTAGACGCGGATGGCCGGAACCTGCTGATCGAGCACGAAGATCTCGCCGTCGTCCTCGAAAACGGCGCGCACGGAGCCGAGCATGTAGGCGTCCTCGCCCGACTCCACGCCGATCGAAACCTCTTCGACGAGCGTTGCGTTGCCGCCCCACACGGATCCGGAGATGGTCCTCACCGTGGTCCGGGTGCCCTCGGTGACCGTTTCGGAGACCCACTCGCTGCCGGCGGAGGACTCACCGCCACAGCCGGCCAAGATCACAGCGGCGGCAAGCGCCGTGGCGGCGATGGACTTGGGAGCTGGCAACCGGGTGGAACGCTGTGTTCTGTCGCGCGTCTTCATCGAATTGGCGTCCTTCGAGGGCAGGGCACAGGAAGTCTTCATTACTGAGACGGCGGAGCGGCGGTTTTGGTTGCCGGTAGCTTGGCAGGTGTTTGTCTTGGTTGCCGGTAGCTTGGCAGGTGTTACCTCCGCGCCGGAAGTCGTTACTGCAGCAAAGCGAAGGCCGAAGGAAGCGGAAGGGGACAGGGAGGACAAGAATGCGACGATCCGTCAAGAACGCCCTGGATCACTGGCGCGCGGAGGGTCTGTTGACCGGCGAGCAGGCCGGCACCCTCGGTGCCAGCCTCGAAAGGGGGCTGAAGGCCCAAGACTCTGCGCGTACCGCACTGATCTTCGGTATCGTCGGCGCCGTGCTCACCGGCATGGGGACCATTCTCTTCGTTGCCAGCAACTGGGAGGGCATGGGTCCGGGGCAACGGACCGCCGTGTTGCTCGGTGGTTACGCGCTTACCGTCGTGGCGGCGTTGTTCGCCGAAAAGAGACGGTTTCCGCTGCTGGCCGACGCCATCTGGCTGTTGTCGACGCTGGTCCTGGGCGCCAACATCTTTCTCATCGCGCAGAGCTACAACCTGGCGCTGACGCTGTGGCAGGGAACGCTTGCCTGGTTGATCGGTGCGCTGGCGATGGGCTACGCGCGGCGCAGCGCTCCGCAGGTGGTGGTCGCGGTGCCGCTGGCCATACTCACCCTCGGCTGGGCGGGCGGCGGAACCGGCTGGTTCTTCGACGACCAGATGGAGTTCCTGTTTGCCGACGCCGGCCTGCGGCCGGTCTTGCCGCTGCTCGGGGTGGCGCTCATGGCCCTGTCGACGCTGCTGGCGCGCCGCGAGGACACGAGCTTCGGGCGCTCTCCCTGCCTGAGCTGGGGCACGTTCATCGTCGCCGCGACGTTGATCCTCACCACCGCGCACGTGGAGCTGGCAGAGCTGTTGTACCGTGCGGATTTCACCGGCAAGCAGATCGCGATCATCGTCGGAGCGATCGGACTCGTGGCGGCTGCCGTCGCCGTGGGCAGGCCGCGGTCGGCGGCAACACGCGCGGCCATGGTGGCAACGCTGATGCTGCCGCTGATGATGCTGGCTCCCGCCGCCGGGCCCCCCTGGGTAGCCCGGGAGGTCGGCGGCGTGCACGTCTTCTTCGGCCTCTACGTGCTCGCGGTATTCGTCCTGGCGCTTCTGGCGATCTGGATGGGCATCCGGGAGAGGAATCCGCTGCTGGTCAATATCGGCATGGTGTCGACGACGATGATCATCATCATCCAGTACTTCGGCTGGTCTTTCGATCTGCTGGACCGCTCACTGGCGTTTATCCTCGGCGGCTTCGTCCTCATGGCGCTGTCGGTGTTCGTCGAGAGAAAGCGCCGCCTGATCATGGTGCAGATCGCCGCATGAACGTGGTCGCGGTCGCCCGCCCTCAGCTCGCCCGCGCGGGGTCCGCAGGGAGGATTCGATGAACGCCAAGACGATGGTCGCCGTAGCCGTGCAGTTGGTCGCCATGACCTGGGTCGTCGTGCCGCCGATGTGGGTTGCACGCACGGGCACAGTGGCCTGGCTGGAGACCGAGAAGATGGACCCGCGGGCGCTGTTCCGCGGTGACTACGTCATTCTCGGGTACAAACGCGCCCAGCAGATCGTGCCCGCGGAGCTGGCGCAGCAGGCGAACCGCGAAAACAGACCGGTGTACGTCGTTTTCACCACCGATCGTCCCGGACAGTTCGTCGGTGTCAGCCTGGAACGGCCTGAACCAGGGGCCGACCAGGTGTGCATCGTTGGTCGGGTGAGGGTATTCGGGCCCGGTTCGACGCCCGCGGAGGCGCCTTCTGAGCCGCGCTACTCGGTGGATTTTCCGCAGATCGCCCAGTACTTCGTGGCCGAGGGGGAGGGACGCGAGCTCGAGCAGGCACGCGGCGAGGACTTGCTGGCACGGGTCTCGGTCAGCGATCGATGCGACGCCGTTCTCCTGGGGCTGGAGCCCCGCTGAAAGGACCGGCAGCCCACGCCCGCTGGTCTGAACCACGCCTCCGGCGGTGGCGACGAAGCCGCACCCGCGCCGAACGGACCGCGTCGTCGCTTTCCCCTTGTGGTCGCCGACGAAGCGAAAAAGGCGGCTGATCGGGCAGCAGAAACGGGCAGGCCCCGGCAAACTGACATACGTGGTGCGCGAGTCGTCGCCGGCTCGCGGCCGGTCATTCTGTTTTCTCGCCACACTTCATGTGCGAAGGTACGAGCGCAATGAAATGCCCTCGGTGTTCCAAGGATGCGCCGCACGGAAGCGTCGTCTGCCCGTTTTGCGCCACACCGTTCGACGAAGCGCCGACGTCGTTACCCGAGCCCGACGCGCCGACCGCGGCGCCACCGGGGCCGGACGCGCCGACCGTGGCGCCACCGGGGCCCGACGCGCCGACCGTGGCGCCAGTGGGGCTCGACGAGGCTGTCACCTCCATGCCGCAACCCGACGAGGCGCCGACGTCCGTCGATCCGCAACCGCTCGGATCAGCGGCCGTGCCGCCCGCGGGGCAACCGGCGGCCGCACAGCAATCGGTTTCGCCTCCGGCCTCGTCGTCTCCGTCAGGGATGTCGCTTTCCGCCTCCGATCAACACGGGCGCTTCCTCCCCGGCACCACCGTCGCCGGTCGCTACCGCGTCGTCGGCCTGCTCGGCCGCGGCGGCATGGGCGAGGTGTATCGCGCCGACGACCTGAAGCTCGGTCAGCAGGTGGCGCTGAAGTTCCTGCCGCGGGAGGCAGCGGTCGAGGCTGATCACGTCGAGCGGCTTCTCGATGAGGTGCGCATGGCGCGGCGGGTCTCGCACCCGAACGTCTGCCGCGTGTTCGACGTCGGTGAAGCCGACGGCCATCACTACGTGTCGATGGAGTACGTCGACGGTGAGGACCTGGCTTCGTTGCTCCGTCGCATCGGCCGGTTGCCCGAGGACAAGGCCGTCGAGATCGCCCGCCAGCTCTGTGCCGCGCTCGCCGCGGCACACGACGAGGGAGTGCTGCATCGGGACCTCAAGCCCGCCAATATCATGCTCGACGGCCGCGGCAGGGTGAAGCTCACGGATTTCGGCCTCGCCGCGGTGGCGGAGGTGCGGGCCGGGACGCCCATCTACATGGCGCCCGAGCAGCTTGCTGGCGAAGAGGTGTCGGTCAAGAGCGATCTGTACGCCGTCGGGCTCGTATTGCACGAGCTGTTCACCGGCAAGCGGATATTCGATGCTGATGACTTCGAGGAGCTGGCGCGTCAACACGAGAGCTCGCTGACGATCTCACGTACGAGCAGCGGTGAGCTCGATCCGGCAATCGACCGGATCATCCACCGCTGCATCCAAGAGGATCCATCGAAGCGGCCCGATTCCGCGCTCGCCGTCGCCGCCGCACTGCCCGGCGCCGACCCGCTCGCTGCGGCGCTGGCGGCGGGCGAGACGCCCTCACCGGAGATGGTTGCCGAGGCGGGCGGGGAGGGGAGCCTGCCGCTGGCGATCGCTGCGCCCCTGCTGCTCCTTTCGCTCGTTTGTGCCATCGGCGCCGGCGTGCTGCAGTCCCGTGTCAGCCTCGTGGGCTGGGTCCCCTTCGATATGTCCCCTGCGCTGCTCGATGCCCGGGCGCAGGAGATCGTCGCCGAGCTGGGGTACGCCACCGAGTTCGTCGACTCCGCCGGCGCGTTCGCGCCCGACCTCGGATACGTCAACTGGCTCGCCGGCGAACAGGCGTCGGCGGAGCGCTGGGAGGCCGTCCGCGGTGGGCGTCCGGCCTCGATCCATTTCTGGTGGCGCGGCTCGCCACGGGTCCTCGTGCCGCTCATGCCGCAGAGCCCTTCGTCCACCGCCTCCGTATCGCTGTCCAACCCGGCGCGGACCACGCCCGGGATGGTGTCGCTGCAGACCGACACGTCGGGCCGCTTGGTCTGGCTGGACGTGGTTCCGAACCGGACTGCCGAGGCCGCGCCAGCCGCAGCCGACTGGGAAGCGCTTTTCGAGCTGATGGGGCTGGAGATGGCCAACTTCACGCCGGTGGAGCCCCTCTGGCTGCCGGATCACTTTGCCGACGAGAGAGTCGCGTGGGAGGGGTTTCTTGCCGAGGATCCCGAGGTAACGCTGCGGATCGAGGCGGCGGCGTTCGGTGGTCGTGTGATCTCTTTGCGCTGGTTCACGCCGTACGATCCGCTGGTGACGCCCGTGGCGTCCCGCCCGCCCGCGACCGTTGGCCTTGGCGCGGTTGTTGCCGTGATCCTCATCGTTGCCGTGCTCGCGATGTTCCTGACGGTGATCTTCGGCGCCTTGTACGTGGCGCGGCGTAACGTCCGCTCGGGACGCGGTGACGGTCGCGGCGCCCGCCGTCTGGCGCTCGGCATCGCCGTCGCTCTGGGAGTGGAGTGGCTCCTGAGCGAGCACACGGTGTCGCTCAACGACGTCAACGCGTTCATGTACGTGCTGGTTTTCGCCGGTGCGGTTTCCGGTCTCACCTGGGCCATGTACCTGGCCGTCGAGCCGTTCATGCGGCGCCATGCACCGCGCGCGTTGATCGGCTGGACGCGTTTCATCGACGGTCGTCTCGCGGATCCGCTCGTCGGTCGCGACGTCCTGCTGGGATGCGCCGCCGGCGCTTTGAGCCAGCTCCTCTGGATGGTGCCGATGGCTTTGGGAGAGCGTGCAGACGCAGCGGTGAACTATCCGGGACTGCCGTTCTCGACGATCACCGAGATGCTCGGCGCGGTGACGACCGGAGCCATACAATACGTGCTCTTCGCCCTCGGGATGCTCTTTCTTTACGGCCTTACCTTCGTGGGTTCAGGCCGTCGCCCGTGGGCCGCCTACGCTGTCTGGCTACTGTTTTTCGGGGGAATCGGTTTCGTTCCCGGAGTTACCGTCAACGGGCTACGCCTCTCGACGACCCCGATGGTCTCGATCTTCTGGTTCGTCTGCTCTGCCCTGTGGCTCTTCGTGCTGTTTCGCGTCGGGATTCTGGCGTACGTCGTGATGGGAATCACCACGGTGCTGCTCGCCGGGGCATTGCCGACGCTGGACTTTTCTGCCTGGTACGCATCCACCATCATCGCGGGCCTGCTGCTGTTCTTCGCTCTGTCGTCGTATGCCTTCTTCCGCTGCGTTGCGTGGAAGGGCGGGCTGGCAGAGGCGCTGGCGGGAGAGTGAGCGCATCTTCGGTCTGGAATCGCCCCGCGTCGCTGTGGAATCATCGCCCTCGTGCGGGCCGAGAGACGCACCGTGTTCCGGAAGCCCGATCGCGGAGAGCCATCGATGGACGACGAAGTCACCGTGATGTTCCAGATCGCCAAGACGCTGGAGGAGCTCGACGAGGAGTCTCGCGCCCGCGTCATCCGCTGGGCGGCCGACAAATACGGCGTCGACGTCGGTCAGCCGGGAGCCGGCGAGAGCAGCTCCCCAGCGGCGGGACCCCGACAAGGTCGCCGCCGCCCGGGCCGCGCGCGACTCCGCCGGGGCCGGCGACAAGGCGGCGAAGCGCGCGTCGTCGTCGGTCGCGGACGAGTCCCCGCCCGATCGCGACCCGGACAGGCCCTCGTTCCTGGACACGTCGTTCCGCATGTACAGCGGCAAGAAGGAGCTGAAGAAGGCCCGGGACGAGAAGAAGTAGGCCCGGGACGAAGAGAAGTAGGCTCGGGACGAGAAGAAGTAGGCCCGGGACGAAAAGAAGTAGGCTCCACCGCGGTCTCCGTCCAGCACGCCCTCCCGGACCGTCGTAAGATCGCCGCTCGGCTCGCGAATTTGACCTTTCACGCGACATTCATTGCGGCCTCGGGACAAGCTTCGCGATACTTGCTGCATGAGCGAGAGTGAAACGAACCGTTCGTTGGTCCGCATTGCCGTCGCAGGTCTGGTGCGCGCGCCGCGTCGCGGCAAGCTCGCCCTGGCGTTCAACATCGTGCTGCTCCTCGGTGTCACCGCTTTCGTGGTGATGGACATCGAGGAGGGCGAAAGCGCTGCGCTTCGACTCGTTGCCCTGTCGATGGTCGCCGGCGGCGCCATTCTGCTGAGCTTCGCCTCCGTGCTCTGGGGGCTGTCGCAGCAGGACGCCAACTGCAGCTTGTTCGAGCTCAAGCGCCGTGCGCTGAGCACGCGGGTCCGCAAGCTCGACGAGGTGCTTATCGCGTTCCCCGTCTTCGCCTTCGTGGCCGGCTGCATGATCGCCGTAGGTCTGGGCATGTTTCTGGCCGTCGCCACGCGATCCTCGGCGGTCGCGATGATCGCCGGGATGGCGGGGTGGTTCCTGTTCTGGACGACTTCGATGATCTCCGGCACGACCCGGTTTCTGTACACGCACGCCCGTGAGCAGGCGGCAGCCGCTGAGCGCGCCCGCGGTGAGGCCACCGAGTCACAGCTCGCGGCGCTGCAGGCACAGGTGAACCCTCACTTCTTGTTCAACACGCTCAACACGGTTGCCTCACTGGTGCGCACCGACGCGGCGGCGGCCGAGGCGACGGTCGAGAATCTGGCCGTCGTGCTGCGGCGCACCCTCGACCGCTCGCGCCGTATTCTCTCCACCGTCGACGACGAGATCGACCATCTGGCGGCCTACATCTCGGTGGCCAAGCAGCGCTTCGAAAACCGCCTGCAGGTGCATTGGGCAGTTGCCGCGGAAGCGCGCGAGCTGCTGTTGCCGACGATGACGATGCAGCCGCTCGTGGAGAACGCCCTCAAGCATGGCATCGGTGCGCGCCTCGAGGGCGGTGCCCTGCACATCGGTGCGCACGTGGAGAGCGTGTCGAGGGGGTCCGCAGGCCCTGTGGAGGTCTCGCGCGGTGAAACCGCCGGTGCCTCGCGATTGATCGTCGAGGTGGCCGACGACGGCCCCGGCTTTCCGCGCCGTCACACCGAGGGCACCGGCCTGGCGAACCTCAGGGCGCGCTTGGAGACCCTGTACGGCGACCAGGCCGACCTCAGGATCGATCGCAGCGGTCCCGGGAGCAGGGTCGTCGTTTCGCTCCCGGCCGTGCGCTCCGTCGGCGAGATTCTGGGCGAGGCGACCGACACCGCGGCTACCGCGGTCGCGATCGCGGTGGAGTGAGCATGCGCGTCCTCATCGTCGACGACGAAGCCGCTGCTCGAAGGCGGCTGTCGATCATGCTCGATGATCTGGACGTGGAGGTCGTGGGACAGGCGGCGAACGGCGTCGAAGCACTGGAGTTGGTGTCGGAGCGACGCCCCGACGTGTTGCTACTCGACATTTCGATGCCGGAGGTAGACGGCTTCGACGTGGCCCGCCATCTGTCCGACCCGAAGCCGCTGATCGTCTTTCAGACCGCCCACGACGAGCATGCTCTGGAGGCTTTCGAGCACGAGGCCGTCGACTATCTGGTCAAGCCGGTGAGCGTCCGCAAGCTCGAGCGCTCCCTCAGCCGTGTCCGGGAGCGGCTCGGTGGCGGACTGGTTGTGCCGCCGCGTGGGAGACGGCGGCCGGGTCGTCGCCACGGATCTCGACATCGACTTGCTGGAGAGCCTCGACCACCCCGCTCTCGAGGTCCGGC
>CBDUAS010000076.1:0-9873 GCA_965365185.1 uncultured bacterium
CCGCCAGCCGGTCACCTACGGCGCGCACGCCGAAAGTCTCGGTGGCGTAGTGTCCGCCGAACAAGCAATGAATACGGTGATCTCGGGCAGCGTGGTAGGCCTCCTGCACCGGCTCGCCGGTGACGAAACAATCGGCACCGGCGTCGACTGCGGCGTCGAGGGCGTCGCAACCCCTGCCGGTGATTACGGCGATGCGTTCGACGTCTCCGTCGCCGAACGACCAAATCAACGGCTCGCTGCAGCCGGCCGCCGCCAGCCGGCCAGCCAGGCCGCCGATGTCCAGAGGTTGTTCCAGCGTTGCCAAGACGCCGATTTCCGTTCCGCCGAGCTCGGCGAAACGGCCATCGACGGCACCACCCAACAGCCCGGCAAGCAGAACGTTGTTTCCGACCTCGGCGTGCGCATCCAGGGGCAGGTGGGCGGCGTAGAGCGACATCTCGGCGACGAAACAAGCCCGTACACGATTGCCGTTCACCCCCGTGAGCGGCAACTGCTCGCCCCAGAACAGCCCGTGGTGCACGATCAGCATCTGGCAACCCGCCGCAACGGCGGCGTCGATGGTCGCCTGCGCGGCGTCGACCGCCAGGCCGACCCGATCGACCTCGGCGGCGCCCTCGATCTCCAGGCCGTTCAGACATCTGTCGGTGATGGAGGAAATCTGCAGAAACGCGTCGAGATCGGCGACGATATCGTTGCGCGAGGCCATGCTCACTCCTGTGCGGAATCGGCCGTCGCGGCCGGGGTCGGAGTCGTCGCTCGGTCCTCGCTCGTGGCATCGAGGTCGGTCGTCGACGGATACGGTCCGGCGACGGCGACGACGCAGCGGTCGGGCTGCAGCCTGCGGGCGGCAACGTCGAGCACGTGATCGGCGGAAACCGCCTCGATCAGATCCGGAAAGCGGTCGAGATAATCGAGACCGAGGCGATACTGCTCGATGGAATGCAGCGCCGTCGCCATTCCCTCGTTCGTCTCCAGGTTGCGCGGCAGCGATCGAACGATGGCCGAGCGGGCGTCCGAGAGCTCCTCGTCGGTCACCGGTTCCCGCTGCATCCGGCGCATCTCGGCGCGAGCGCTGTCGACCGCGCCGTCGACGTTGTCCGGATGCACACCGGCACGGATCACGAACGGGCCGGGGCCGACGCTGGCGCCGAGCGACGAGTAGGCGTAGTAGGCCATGCCCTTCTCCTCGCGGATGACGCGACCGAGCCGTCCGCCCATGGCAAAGCTGCCCAGAATCATGTTCATGACGGTGGCGGCGTAGTAATCGCCGTCGAGCCGGCGCAGCCCCGGGTATCCGATGGCGACGTCGGCTTGTGCCTTGGCGGCCATGGTGTGCACGACGCGATCGACGGTGTCGGGCCCGGGAGCGTCGGCGATCTCGGGCAGCGCCGCCGGCAGCCCGCCGTCGCGCCCTCGCCCGGCCGCCTCCCAGCTCCCGAGCGAGCTCTCGACGGCATCCCACGCACGCTCCGCTTCGATGTTCCCGACAACCACCAGCACGGAGGAAGCGGCGCTGAAATGGGCGGCGTGGAACGATGCCAGGTCGTCGCGGCTGATCGAGCGGATCGACTCCTCGGTGCCCAAGAGCCTCCAAGCGTACGGGTGGTCCGCAGGGTACGCCGCGGCGCGGAGCAAGTCGACGACGATCTGACGCGTGTCATCACGATCCTCCCGGATGGCGGTGAGGATGTCGCCGCGCAGCTTCTCCGTCTCGGCCTCCGGGAACGAGGGAATCGTGGCGCATTCGGTGAGAAGTTCGAGGATCGACAGGAAGTCTTCGGCGCGCGCCTTGGCCCCGAGCTGCGCGACGTGGCGCGTCGCCCCGCCCGACAGCAGCGCGCCGGTGAAATCCAGGTGCTCGCCGATCTGCGCCTTCGAGCGCTTCTCGGTGCCACGCTTGAGCATCGAGGCGCAGAACGCGGCGAGCCCGGCGGTCGCAGCGGACTCGAATGCGGCCCCGGCAGCGCAGTGCAGCCTGATGGTCACCGCCGACGATGCGGCGTTTTCCTGGCACAGGAAGGTCAACCCGTTGTCCAGCTCGAATCGCTGCGGCCGGAAGCCCCCAGCGGCCCCGCTCATGCCGGATCCTGCGGCCGGAACCACCCGACGGTGCGTCGACCCGGCGCCAACCGCCGTTCGACGACCTCACGTACCTCCTCCGCCGAGACCGCCTCGATCTCTTCGGGCAGGCCTTCGAGACGCTTCCAGTCGGCGATGGTGGAGAAGTACCCGAGCTGGTGTGCGGTCTTGGTCACGCCTTCGTCGTCGAATGCGAGCTGGGCGAGAAGCTGGTTCTTGGCCTTGCGCAGGGCGTGGTCCGCCGGCTTCGCCTGAGCCTGGGCATCGATGGCGGCGAACAGAGCTTCTTCCACGGCCGCTTCCGAAACGCCGTCACGAACCGTCGCCGAAATGCCGTACAGGTAGGGTTGCTCGGTGGGCAGAAGGGCGCTGGAAACGCCGGCGACGAGCTCCGACTCCACCAGGGCCTCGTACAGCGGCGAGGTCGTACGCGCGTTGCGACCGAAACCTCCTGCCCAGAGATTGATTCCCTTGCCGCCCGACAGCACGGCGTCCGCAACGAGCAACCCGACGAAGTCCGCGTCGGTGAACGCCGGCGCGTGGTACGCGACGTCGAGGTAGCGCGTCGTCCCCGGGCGCTCGACCGCGACGCGCCGCTCGCCCTCCTGCAGTGGCTCGCGCGTGCGCACCGCAACAGGGCGCTCGCCCGGCTCGATATCGCCGAAGCGTCGCTCGATCTCGACCAGTGCCGCCGCCGGATCGATATCGCCGGCGACCACGAGAGTGGCGTTGTTGGGTACGTAGTAGCTGCGGTAATGATCGTACAGATCATCGCGACTCATCGCCTGCAGGTCCGACAGCCATCCGATGGTCGGCCATCCGTAGGGATGGGCGCGAAACGCCGCCGCCGCCACCTCGACCCCGAGCAGATAGGCGGGGTTGTTCTCGTTGCCCTGCAGCTCCGAGATGATCACGCTGCGCTCCGACTCGAACTCCTCCGGATCGTAGACACAGCTCGTCATCCGCTCTGCCTCGATGCGCAGGGCGAGGTCGAGCGCATCCGCGGCCAGCGTCTCGAAGTAGGTGGTCTGATCGACCCAGGTATAGCCGTTCCACATGCCGCCGGCGCGCTCGATCCACACCTTCAGATCCTCGCGCGAGATTCCCGCGGTGCCCTTGAAGTTCATGTGCTCGACCCAGTGGGACGCCCCGGTTGTCCCGGGAGCCTCGTCCTTCGAGCCCACGTGATACCAACACCACACAGAAACCAGCGGCGCCGCATGCATCGGGCGAAGCAACACCTCGAGGCCGTTGTCGAGCCGGTGCGCGATAACCTGCGGACGTGGCGCCGTCACCGGAGGTCCCCGGTGGGCTTTGCATACAGCGAAGGTTGGTAGCGCGCCATGAGCTCGCGCGTCGATGCGTCGGCGGGCGCGAAGATCTCCTGCAGCACGTCGACGCGCCAGACATAGCTCAGCGGCTCGGCCACCGCGCCAACCGTACAGGGAACATCCATGGTGCCGTAGAAGCTCGAGACCACCTCGGTGGCGCACTCCACCGTCCCCTCCCGGCCCAAGTACTCGCCCAGCGACGGCTGACCCGGGGCGCGATACTCGCCGACGATCTGCACGGCGCGCCGGGCGTCGCCGGCCGCGTGCATCTGGTACAGGGCGTACGACGCCCAAACGCCCAGGACGACGGTGGGTATGACGAGAAACCAGTTGCCGCGGTTCATTGGCAACGGTTACCACGGGTTCGAGGCAGGGTCAAAACCGGTCGCATGAGGTCTCTCTAGCCGATCATCAGGCCGGCGACGAAGTACAGGACGGTCGCCGCTGCCCCACCGAGCACCGCGTACGGTATCTGCGTGACGACGTGCTCGATGTGGTCCACGCCGGCGGACAGCGAGGACACCACGGTCGTATCGGAGATCGGCGAGCAATGGTCGCCGAAGACGCCGCCGCCGAGAACCGCGGCGCTCATCAGCGGAACCGAGGCGTCGAGAGCCGCAGCCACGGGAATCGCGATCGGAAACATGATCGCCCAGGTTCCCCACGACGTGCCGGTGGAAAACGCGATGAAGGCGGAGGCCAGAAACACCAGCGGCGCCGCGGTCACCGCGTTGATCCAGGGGCTGACGGTGGCGGCCACCCAGGGGCCGGTACCCAGCTCGCGGCAGACTCCGCCGATCGCCAGCGCCAACGCCAGAATGGTGGCAACGCCGATGAGCTCCCGGAAACCGGTGATCACCAGTTCCGCCATCTGCGGAAAGGTGAAGAAGCCTTGCGCCCGCGCCAGAATCATCGCCACGGCGACGCCGGACGACACCGCCCACAACACCGACAGCGAGCCCGAGCCGGCGAGCACGCGCTCGAGAAACGTGCGCTCTGCGCCCGCGTCGGTGAGTCCCGCACCGGTAACCCAGAGGCCGACGATCATCATCGCGACCGTCGCCACCACCGGTGCCACGAGGTTGATGGCGCGCTCGGGCGGCTTTTCCCGTCCGCACCCATCGTCGCCGCCGAGGCTAAGCGAGACCTCTTGCTCGGGCAGGGCCCCGGTATCACCGGCGAGGGCTCGCGCCTCCGACTGCCGCATCGGACCGATGTTCCAGCCGCTGACGGCAACGATCACGACGATGACGATCGCCAGCACGGCGTAGAAGTTCAGGGGCACAGCGGCGATGAGTGTCGGCAGCGGATCGAGGCCTTCGGCCGCCAGCAGCGTGAGCACGTAGGCGCCCCATGCGTTGAGTGGAATCAGAATGCAGATCGGCGCCGAGGTCGAGTCGCACATGTAGGCGAGCTTCGCGCGGGAGAGCTTGACGCGGTCGTACAGCGGCCGTGATACCGCGCCCGTGATCAGACAGGTGATATTGGATTCGATGAAGATGCTGGTGCCGACCACCACGGACAGGAGCTGGGCAGACACCGGTCCGCGGACCCACCCGCGACTCACCATGAAGTTGGCAAAGCCGTTGACCCCGCCGGACTCTCGCATCATGACGATGAGCGCCCCGACCACGAGGGTGAAGAGCAGCACCTCCGCGTTGCCGCGGTTGGTGACCACGACGATGATCTGCTCGATGGAGCCGGCGGCGCCGGCGATCGGGTTGAATCCGGCCAGGATGGTGGTACCGAGCAGGATCCCGGTGAACAGGGCCAGATAGACCTGCCGGGTCCACAGCGCCAGGACGATCGCCGTGACCGGCGGAACGAGCGACAGCCAGCCGTATTCAGTCATGGCCGGGGATGCTAGCAGGTCGCGTCCGCCGGGTAACGGCGGGTGTTGACGTGGTGCGAGACTCCCGGGGGCGTCTCGGCACCTTTCAGTGGAGGCTCGTCGACAGGACCTCTCCCTCGGGGTTCAGCCTGATGGTGAACACGTAGGGTCGTTGATCGAGGCCGAGCCCGGGAAGGTCGAAACGAAGATCGTAGTAGCGGATCGTCTGACCGTCCTCTCTCCGCTCTACCTCGACCGCAGGAAAGCGTGCAAACCACTCGTAGAGCTCGACCTGTTCCCGCAGCGGCTCGCGCTGCACCGCGGACAATGTCGCCGGTTCCGCGTCCGGACCGATCTTGGGCACCTCGGCAAACCGCAGGTCGGCGTTCCAGCCGCGCCCCAGCTCGATGTGGGCGCGAAAATAGCCGTCATCCGTCTCCACGACGCCCGTCCAGTTCAGCGGCACGAAGGGCGCCGGCACAACGGCGAGCTGGTGCACCGTGTCGACACCGAGCGCGTCGACCTCGGCGGCGAATGCGCGCACGGCGACCCACTGCAGCGCGCCGGCGATCAGCACGTACCCGGCGGCGACACCCAACCCCACCTTCGCGACCCGCCGAGGAGCGCGGCGCAAGAGGTACACGCCCAGCAGGCAGCCGAGCAGGATCCCGAGAAAGGTCGGATCGAAGGTCCACATCCAATCGAGCGTGAAGCGATCGGAACGAAACGGATACAGCAGCACGGTTCCGTACGACGTCAACAGATCGAGAAGAACATGGATGTAGACGCCGATGCTCGAGAGCACGAACAGTCGCTTGCGGGAGACGCCGGGAAACAGCGGCGCCACGAGGACCGCCAGCACCCATGCCAGCACCGCGCCGCCGAGCAACGAGTGCGTCAGCCCGCGATGATAGCGGAGGAAGGCAAGAGGATCCGCACCGAGCTCGACAATGGCGTCGACATCGGGGGCCAGGGCGGCAACGGCCGTCAGGGCTACGGCGCGGGCTTCGAGCTGCTTGGGCACCAGGCGGTGCGCCAGGCCGGACTTGGCGACGAGACCGCCGGCGAGACCGTGGGTGACCGGATCCATGTCAGTGACTCGTCCGCATCAGGAGCTCGCCAGCCGCTGGCGCACCAGCGCGCTGGCTTCCTTGCCGTCGATTCGGCCCTGGTGTTCCCCCATCAGGTGTCCCATGACCTTGCCCATGTCCGCCGGCGAAGAAGCGCCGCAGGCGCTGATCGCAGCATCGATGGCGGCAATGAGCTCGTCGCCTTCGAGCAACTCCGGCAGATAGGCGGAGATGATCTCGATCTCGTCCGCCTTGTCCTGCCGCCCGCCGGCGGCGAACTGCTCGGCAGCATCCCGGCGCTGCTTGACCGCAGTGCGCAGCGCCGCGGTGACCTGCTCGTCCGTGAGCTCCGCCTTGGCGGCAATCTCGCGATTGTGCAGGTCGGCGAGGAGCATGCGCAATACGCGCACCACAACCTCGTCGCGGCGCTTCATGGCCGCACGCAAGTCGTCTTTGAGTCTCTGAACCATCCGCAAACTCCAGCACTCCGGAACGAAAGCGCCATGCCCTTTCGTCGCCGGACAACCCGGCGACCGAGCGGCCCGCCGGCGCCGCGGGACCGGTCGGGGACCGCGGGAACGTCGCCAGTCGGCATTCCGCGGCCTGCTAGACTCCCCCGATGGACCGCGCCTACCCCGAACGGAAACTCTACTACAACGGCATCGCCAGCATCCGCTACCCGGTGCAGTGCGTGCTCACGGCTCTGACGACCGTGTTCTGGGGAACCGCGGCGCTGCTGATTTCCCTCGTCGACCGTCGCGGTGCCTGGGTGCACGCGTGCGCGAGCAACTGGGGAGCGTCGATCTTTCGCATCTGCAACGTCCACGTCGAAGTCGACGGCCTCGAGAAGCTCGACCCCGACGGGTCCTACGTGGTTTTGTGCAATCACCACAGCCTGTTCGACATCCCCACCGTGTTGTCGTCGTTGCCGTTTCCGTTTCGAATGCTGGCGAAGGCGTCGTTGTTCCGCATTCCGTTCATGGGCTGGTACATGTCGCGTGTCGGCTACATCCCGGTGGAGCGAGAAGATCCCAAGAAGGCGCGCGAGAGCCTCGAAAATGCCGCCCGGCGGGTCTCCTCCGGCCTGTCGGTCCTGGTCTTCCCGGAGGGAACACGCAGCCCGGAAGGCAAGGTCAAGCGGTTCAAGCGAGGCGGTGTGAACCTGGCGCACGCCGCCGGCGTTCCCGTCGTTCCCGTCGCCATTATCAACAGCGGCCGCCTGTTGCCGCGGGGTTCGTGGCACGCCGATCCCGGTATCATCACCATGCGCATCGGCGATCCGATCGACCCGTCCGGATTCGAGGAAGCCCGCGCCCTCGCTGATGCCGTGCGGGATGTGGTTGTGGCCATGCACGAGGAACGCCGGGAGGCGGCGTGACGCGGCCGCCGATCGCCCGCGACACAGCGCCTGGCTGCACCCCCCGCAAGCAGCACCCGGCGGCATCCCTCGGAGCGCTGCGGTGACAACTCCGAAGGGCGGGGTTCACGACGACGCGGTCGCGGACGAGAACCGGCGCATGAACCGACTGCGACTGCTGGTCAACCTGACCACAGCCGAGCTCATGCAGGCCGACCTGACGCTCGACGAGGCCCGTGCCGCCATCGAGCGGCTGCGCGCCGCGGCGCTGGCGCTGTTTCCGGGCAAGGAAGCAACCTTCGAGCTCCTCTACGGAACACGGTTCGAGCGCATCCTGCGGGCGCGTTTCGGCAACGGACGCCGCGAGCAGCTCCAATGATTCCGCTGCGCGATGAGAACCCGACGCGCACCACTCCCTTCGTCAACCACACCCTCGTTGCCGTCAACGTGGCGGTTTTCGTGTACCAGATCTTGTTGTGGGGCAGCGGCGATCCGAATGCCCAGGGTGCCTTCGTGCAGAGCATGGCGGTGACTCCGAGCCTGCTGCTGTCGCCGACCACATGGGGGCAGATGCCGATTCCGGCGCCGTTGACGCTGGTAACTTCGATGTTCGTGCACGGCGGCTTCATGCACCTGGCGGGAAACATGCTCTACCTTTGGGTGTTCGGCGACAACATCGAGGACAGTCTCGGCCATGCCAGGTACCTGCTCTTCTATCTGGCGTGCGGCGTCGGCGCGGCGGTCTCGCAGGTCATCGTCGCGCCGGGAAGCACGGTTCCGATGGTCGGCGCCAGCGGCGCCATCGCCGGTGTCCTGGGCGCCTACCTCGTGATGCACCCGCAGGCCCAGGTACTGACGCTGGTGTTCCTGGTGGTTTTCGTCCGCATCATGTACCTGCCTGCGGCCGTCTTGCTGGGAATCTGGTTCGCCATCCAGATCTTCTCCGCCTTCACCGGCGGCGGTGGCGGCGTCGCCTGGTACGCGCACATCGGTGGGTTCCTCGTCGGTGTGCTGCTGATCGGTGTCTTCCTGGGCGGCTCCAGTGGCCGCGGACGCCCACGAAGGGTGCACAATCCTCACGACTTCCGCGTCGTGCATTGAAGGGGCCCGAGTGAACCGAGCGCCCTCGCTGACCCCGGAGCAAAGATGAGCGAGATCATCACGGGAGCCGAGATTCTCACCCTGGATCCGGAGCACGGTGCCGTCGAGGCGCTGCTCGTGACCGACGGCGCGATCGTGGCCGCCGGCTCCGCCGACGAGCTGCGCGCGGCAGATCCGAGCGCTGGCGTCAGCGACCTCGGCGGCGGCTGCCTGATACCCAGTCTCGTCGACCATCATCTGCACCTGACCGCCGTCGGCCTGGCGCTGCTCAACCGCCAGGAGGAGGAGCGGCTCTTTCTGCAGCTCGCCGGGGCGCGCTCGGCGGCCGAGGTCATCGAGCGGGTCGAGCAGCGTGCCGCCCAGGCGGCCGCCGGCGACTGGATTCTCGGTATGGGGTGGAATCAACAAGACTGGGGCACTACGGCGCTGCCGCACCATGGGGCGCTGAGCCGGGCCGTGCCCGACCATCCGGTGTTCCTGGTGCGCATCGACGCACATTCGGCTTGGGTCAACGAAGCCGCTCTCGCGACGGCGGGTATCGGCCTCGACGCGAGCGAGCCCGAGGGGGGCCGCATCCTGCGGCTCGAGGACGGCAGGCCCTCCGGCGTACTTCTGGAGCGCGCCGTCGAGCCGCTGCTGGCGCAGATTCCGGTTGCCGCCGGGTGGGAGATGCGGGAGTCGTTCGCGCTCGCCGCGAAAGCACTCGCGGCAGGTGGCGTCACCGAGGTTTTCGACGCCGGATTCATGGCCAGCCCGGCGATCGTCAGCATGGGCGTGAGCTTCGACGTAATCCTCGAGCTGCTGTCTTGGGCCGGCGCCGAATCGCCGTTACCGATCGACGTCAATCTGATGGTCCCCTCGCCCAGCCCGCTCGCCGACAAGATCGTCGCGGATCCCGAGTCCTACCGCGAGCCGGGGCCCGGTATCCGCGTCACCCACATCAAGCTGTATGCCGACGGTGCCTTCGGCAGCCGTGGTGCCGCGCTCACACACCCATACGCCGACGACCCGCGCACCCGTGGGTTCATGCGCATGAGCGACGAGCAGATCGAGCGAGAAGATCGGAAGAGCACACGTCTGAACTCCAGTCACATGTCAGAATCT
>CBDUAS010000077.1:0-9778 GCA_965365185.1 uncultured bacterium
ACCGCCGACCTGCTGCGGGTGGGCGCCGGCGAAGAGAACGGCTCTGGCAATTCGGCCTCTCCTCCGGGTGATTAAGGGGGTCAAAAATCCCGTTCGGGCAGTGCCCGCAGTGCCTGCTGGGTCTCGGGCTCGATCCGCCGACGACAATCGACGCCGGTGCCCGCGGAGGTATCTCCAGCGAGACCGAGTCACTGCTGCGAGGACGACTCCAGGTCGGCGCTTGGATGATCATGGTGGGATTGGTCCTGTTCGTCATCCGTGACCTCCTCTATCACCCGGATCAACCCCTCGACAGCGCCGCGGTCTGGCTGCAGATGTTCGGGGTTCGGGCGTTGCTGCTGTTGTTCTACGGCGCAACGATTGCCGTGCTGCGCAGCAGCCGGCGGCTGAGCTTGCGGCAGTTGCGCTGGCTGGAAGCGGCCATCCTGTGGGCGGTGGCTCTGTGGTTCGCCAGCGACCGCCTGCACTACACCGGCCGGGCGATTGCCGAGCGGGACCCCGGCGGTACGCTGTTTGCCGTGGCGTTCTCGGTGATGACCTACTTCGCCCTGTTGAGTGCCTACGGCTTCTTTTCGCCGAACACCTGGAAGCGAGCACTCGGCATGACCTCCCTGTTGGCGCTGACGCCGCTCGCTGTGGTGCTCATCATCGGCGTCCGGGACGTCGACGCCGTGCGCTTTCTGGTGGAGTCCGGCACCTGGACGCGGATCTCGAGCATGGCGCTGATGCTGGTGATCGGCGTGATGATCGCCACCTGGGGTTCCCACCGCATCCACACGCTGCGGCTCGAGGTCTTCGAAGCCAAGAGGTTGGGACAGTATCGGCTGGCCGAGAGAATCGGGCGCGGGGGCATGGGGGAGGTCTGGCGCGCCGAACACCGGCTGCTGGCGCGACCCGCCGCCATCAAGCTCATCAAGCCGGAGATGATCGGCGGTGGCGACCCGGTGGCGGTGCACGAGTTCATGCAATCGTTCGAGCGCGAGGCGCAGGTAACTGCCGGGCTCAGCTCGACGCACACCATCGTCCTCTATGACTTCGGCGTCACCGCAGAGGGCCCCTTCTACTACGTCATGGAGCTGCTCGACGGCAAGGATCTGCACAGCCTGGTGCAGGAATTCGGGCCGCTCGCTCCGGAACGGGTCGCCAATCTCCTCGAGCAGGCATGCGATTCGCTCGCCGAGGCGCACGATACCGGGCTGGTGCACCGGGACATCAAGCCGGCGAACATCCAGGTTTGTCGCATGGGCCGACGTTTCGACTTCGTCAAGGTGCTGGATTTCGGCCTTGCCCGGGCACAGTCGCGCCCTGGTGGGACCCCTCGGACGGGCGGGAAGTCGGCGATCGTCGTGGTCGGTACACCGTCTTACGTCGCTCCGGAGATGGTCGCCGGCTCAGATGTGGACGGGCGCGCCGACATCTACTCGCTCGGTTGCGTCGGCTACTGGCTGCTGACCGGCCACCCCGTCTTCGAAGCCGAGACCAGCGCCGAGCTCGTCGCGATGCATCTGGAGAGCGCCGTGGAACCGTTGTCGACGCGTGCAACCCAGGAGATCCCGCCCGAGCTCGAGCGGATCGTCCTCGCATGTCTCGAAAAAGATCCGGCGAAACGCCCTCAGCGGGCCGGCGAGCTGGCGCGGCAGCTCCGCGCCACCGGGCTCGTCCATCTGTGGACGCAAGAGCGCGCCCGTCGGTGGTGGAGCGAGCACATCGGCCCGCTCAGCGCAGCTCGAAACGTACCGTGAACGTGGCGATGACCTCGACGGGTCGGCCGTTGAGCATCGACGGGGCGAACTGCCACTGTCCGACCGCGGCCAGGGCCGATTCGTCCATTCCCAGCCGGCAGCCCCGCAGCACTTTCGCGTCGACGACGTTCCCCGTCTTGCCGATCACGGCCTCGATGACGACCACACATTCGACGTGTGCACGGACCGCGAGCTCCGGATAGACGGGCTCTACACGGTTCAGCAACCTCGGTGGCTGCACATCGACGCCGGCCCGGACGCGCTGCTGCGGCGCCGCCGGAGGTTGTTCCGGCAGGCCGACGTCGAACTCCGCCGCCGGGAGGTCGCCGGGAACGCGATAGGTGTAGACGACCTCGCGACCCATCAATGGCTCGGGATCTTCCGGGGTCGGATCGGGAATCGGCAGCGGCGGGGTCTTGCCGCGCACCTTCACCGGCTCCGCGATCGGCGGTGGCGGCGGTAGCGGGACGGGCCGCAGGATGATCGGGCCTTCCCGTGGGGGCACGACAAGGTCCGGGGTGGCGGCGCCCGGAAAGACGACGAGGAATAGCACGAAGTGGCATGCCAGGGCTCCCATCGTCGCCAGCTTGAGGGGGCGCCGGTCCTCGGGGTGAAAAAGGGCAGGCACTGGGTCCGTGCGCCAAACATCGCTTCCGTCCTGCGCACTCTGCGCGCGATGATCACGGCCCGATGCCTGCCCAACTCGTGATTGCATTGCGGCGATCGCGATCGACCCCAGCTCGCGTCCGCCGGTGGCGAGAACCGCGGCGGTGCCGCCTGTGTCGGTTGCGTCACGCAGCCGCCGGCCGAACACGGCGATCATCTCCAGCGCCCACCGACGCCGGATATGGCGCGGTAAGGACCGCAATGAGAGAGCGTACAGCCGCTCCAGCAAGCGCTCCAATGGGGTCTGTCGCCTGCTCCGGTCGTTCATCGCCTAACCTCCTGCTTCCGCCTCCCCGGTGGTGACGAGGCCCGGCCCGTCGGCGAGCAGTTGCCGCTCCCGCGCCAGGTTCACCAGGCGCAACATACGCTCGGTCTCGGCGCGTGCCACCCGGCGGCCGAGCGGCGTGATGCGGAAATAGCGCCGCCGGGCGTCGGCATTGGCGTCCTCGGGTCGACCGTCTGTCTCCTCGATGAGAGCTTGCGTGTGGAGCTTTTCCATCGACAGGTACAAGGAGCCCGTGCTCGGCTTCGTTCGCCCGTCGGTGTTGCGTTCCACTTCCTTGGCGATGGCGTAGCCGTGGCTTTCGCCGCGCGCCAGGGCCAGCAGAATCTGGAATGCCAGTCGCGGCAGGGGAACGAGGGATTCCGGATCCACGTCCGGTCCGTCGAGGACCGCTTCGGTTTGTGTTCTCGAGCTCATGCGCTTGCCTGTTCTCGCGGTTTCGTTTCAATCTCGCTAGGTCAACTATATTTAATCTAGCGTGAGTTGCGCAAGGGGTAATTCTTCACCCGGCAGACACGCCTTTGTCGCTGCCGTAAAATGCTGCGAATTCGTGACTCAGGACACTAGGACGCGCCAAGCGACGTTTCGTGCACACCTCGGACGCGCGTGGGTGGATGCGCTTCGGTCCGGCCGGCGCCGCCAGCCGCGGACAGCTCGTGCTCCACTCTCTTGCCGGCACACCGGAGGGCCACATGCATTCACAGCCGTTACGCACCCTGACCCTGGTCGCCCTTCTCCTCGTCGGCGGCTCCGCCGACGTGCCGGCGACACAATTCACGCCGTTCGAGGCGGCGATCGCCGCGTTCGACGCCGAGGTCGCCGCGGCGGTCGCCGAGGATGCCGGCGGCGCCGTCAGCGTGGCGGTGTTCATCGGCAACGACGTCGTCTGGGCGAAGGGCTACGGCTGGGCCGATATCGAAGGGCGGGTTGCGGCCACAGCCGAGACGATCGGCCGGACGGGCTCGATTTCGAAGTCGTTCACCGCAGTGCTGATGATGCAACTCGCCGAGCGCGGCGTTCTCGACATCGACGATCCCGTTGCCGACTATTTCCCCGAGATCGCCGGCCTCGCCGACGCTCCGCAGGGCGCCGCACCGGTGACGTTTCGCATGCTTGCCAGCCACACCGCGGGACTGATTCGGGAGCCTGCTTTGGAGGGGGCCGCATCGGGCCCGATCTACGGCTGGGAAGCGAAGATCCTCGAGTCGATTCCGCACACCCGTTTCCAGAGTGCACCGCTGAGCGAGTACGCGTACTCGAACATCGGTTACGGAATCCTCGGGCTGGCTCTCTCGCGGGCTGCCGGGGTCCCGTTCATGGACCTGGTGGCCGATCTGATCTTCGAGCCCCTGCAGATGCACAGCAGCACCTTCATGGTCAACACGCCCGAGATGGCCGCGCGCCTGTCGGTAGGCTACAGCCGCAACCGCGAAACCGGCGAGCTCAGCGCCGCACGCGCGACGCGCGAGCACTTTGGCCGCGGCTACAAGGTGCCCAACGGAGGGGTGTACTCCACGGTCGCCGACCTGGCCAAGTTCGGCGCCGCCATGATGGGCGATTCGCCGGTCGAGGTCCTCGCGGCGGCGAGCCGCGAACAGATGCTGACGCCGCAGCCGCCGGCGCAAGGCTACGGGCTCGGGTTCCAGATTCGCAGCCAGGACGGCATCACCACCGTGGGGCACGGAGGTTCGGTAGCGGGGTACAACGCCGGCCTTACCCTCGAGCCGGACTCGCGTATCGGTGTTTCGGTGCTGCGCACGACGAGCTACAGCCCGCCGGCCGAGCGCCTGCTGCGAACGTTGGTGGAAACCACGCGGCGCTGATGCCCTGACTCGAGACGCCCGTTTCCCGTACAGCCAAGCGGGCGAACCAGCGACGTTCTTGCGCCGGGTTCGAGGAACGTCCCCGCGA
Organism: uncultured bacterium; assembly: GCA_965365185.1. GTDB lineage: Bacteria > Acidobacteriota > UBA890 > UBA890 > UBA890 > CBDCGW01. The sequence goes on from CBDUAS010000077.1 coordinate 4,603, forward strand.
AGGCCTCGCCCGGTCTTGCACTCGGGCAATCTGCTGGTAGGCTTCGCCGCAGGGGCGAGTTAGGGAACCTTGGATGCGCGAACTGATTCGCCGGTGTCGGGCCTTCTGGCTGCGGGTGTGGCCTTCCGTTCGATCCGGCGTTGACGATGCCCCTTTGCCGGCCTCTCCCGCTGCGCCCCCGCGTGGGCGCCGAAGACTCCTGGTTGTCAGCGCGGAAGGCGTGCGCCGCGGCCCGTTCGTCGCCGGCGTCCTGCAACGGCAGCTCGGCGACGACCGCTGGCAGGTAGTTGCCGTCGGCACGGCCGCAAAGCAGGGCAGGGCGGTTAGCGAGCCGATGCGCGCTGCGGCGGCGGAGTACGGCCTCGACCTCTCTGCCCATCGCGCCCGAAGGGTCACCGCTGAGCTGGTCGGCAGCTCGGAGTTGGTCATCGCCATGTGTCAGCAGCAGGTCGACCTGCTGCTGCAGATGGAGCCGGGCGCGCGGCGCCGGGTCCGCCTGCTCGAGGGGGTCCATCCTCTTGTGCGGGCGCCGGAGGGGGCGGATGATGCTTGCGCATTGACCGGTCGGGAGGATCTCCGCGACGCGCACGCGCCCGTGGACGAGATCGCCCGCCATCGTGATTGCTGCCGCCAGCTCGCGGACGCGGCCGGAAAGCTGTCGCGATTCATCGAACGCCGCGAGGCTTCGCGACGACCAACCGACAGGCGGTCGCCGCTGTCGACGACGCCGCTGCGGCCGATCCGCGCCGGCTGACGGGCGGCGAACAGGCGCATGTCGTCCAAGGACCTCTCGTTTCTGGCCCCCTACTTCCTCGGACCCTCCGCCGAGAACGCCGAGCTGTTCGAGGAGCTACTGCTCGAGTTCGTCCGCGATCATTTGTTCTGGCGGCGCAACTTCCATCCGGAAGACGGTCGCCGTATCTCCACCGGTGCACGACACGATCCGGAGTACCACGCCTTCGTGGATCGAACGCGGGCGGAGCTTTACGAGCTCTCGGCCGACTTGAAGCGAGCGGTGCCGCTTTTCCATCCGCGCTACGTCGGCCACATGGCCGGCGACCTGTTCCTGCCGGGGTTGGTGGCGAAGCTCGTGACCACTCTCTACAACCCCAACAACGTCACCGAGGAGGTTTCGCCGGTGACCACGGAGCTGGAGCTGCGTGTCGGTGAGCAACTGGCCTCGATGTTCGGATTTGCTGTCGATGAGGCCGCCGAACCATGCGCCTGGGGACACCTCACCAGCGGCGGCACGGTGGCGAACTACGAATCGCTGTGGAACTTTCGGGCCGTCAAGTTCTATCCGCTGGCGTTGCAGGAGGCCGGTCTCGCCTGCGGCTTCGACGCCGGTGATGTTGGGCCCTCCGACAAGCCGTTGGAGCGCTATAGCAAGTGGGAACTGCTGAACTTCTCCATCGCCGAAACCATCGAGCTCCGCCGGCAGGTGGCGCGCGCCCTGCGCGCCGCCGACGACAGACGGCTGTTCGATCGTTACGTTCGCTGCGTGCGCGGCGAACGGATCGAGGGGCTGGGAACGGCCGGGTTCTTCCTCAAGCACGCGGACCTCGAACCGCCGCGGGTCCTCGCTGCCAGGTCGGCCCACTACTCGTGGGAAAAGGGAATGAAGGTGCTCGGGCTGGGTACGTCGCACCTGTGCCCGGTGGACGTCGACGAGCACATGCGCATGGACGTGGACCACCTGGCGGAATGTTTGGCCGACTCGTTCGACCGCCAGATTCCGGTGCTCGCGGTGGTCGGTATCCTCGGCAATACGGAGTTCGGTGGCATCGACCCGATCCACTCGATCGTGGCCCAGCGCAGGCACTGGCGACAGCGCGGCTGCGACTTCGGCATCCACGTGGACGGCGCATGGGGAGGGTACCTGACCTCGGTATTCCGTCGTCCCGACGGCAGCTTCGCTCCGCGACACGAGGTGGCCGAGGAGTTCAAGTACTTTCCGGGCGAATCGCTGTACGAGGCGTTCCGCGCGCTGAGTGAAGTCGATTCGATCACCGTCGATCCTCACAAGCTCGGCTTCGTCCCGTACACGGCGGGTGCGTTCGTTGCCCGCAACCGCGAGCTCGTCGACTTCGTCTCTCAACAGGCGGCGTACGTGTTCGACCTTGGCGACGTGGAGAAGGACGAGCCTCGCCGGGAGAAGCTGCACCACCTCGGGCAATACATCCTCGAGGGCTCGAAATCCGGTGCGTCCGCCGCGGCGGTGCACGTGACGCACAAGGTGCTGCCGCTTCACGGCGAAGGATTCGGTCGTTTGCTGAAAGAAACGGTCAAGAGCTGCGAGTACTTCTGGGACACTGCCCGCGAAACGCGGCGGCGCCTCGCCACCTCCGTGCGGCTTTGCGTTCCCTTCGAGCCCGACAGCAACCTTGTCTGTTTGATCGTCAACCCGATAGGTAACGACGCGCTGGCGGTGATGAATCGCTTCAATCGACGTGTCTTCGAGAGCATGCGCGTCGAGGGCAATCGGCCGCTGCAAATCAAGGAGTTCATCGGGTCGCACACGGCGCTCGGCAAGGAGAGCCTGCCGCAGGTTCTGAGCGATCGGATCCTCTCCGAGCTCGGCATCGATGCGAGCACCTTCCAGCGCGTGCCAACCGACGAGTCTCGAGACGCGAGCTCCATCTTCGTGCTGCGGCATACGCTCATGAGCCCTTGGCTGCGCGCGCCGATTCGCGAGCACGACGGTGGCTCGAAGAACTACATCGATTTGTACTGGGAGTATCTCGAGCGGATCATCGCCGAGGCATTGGCGGAGATCTGACCGGTTCGGCGCTTCCGTGCGCCGTCCGGTGCCTCTGTGCGAAGATACGTACTCCCGCGGCCTCGCTCACCGGCGCGCCTGCCCCGCCAATCGAAGAGATCCGTAATGAAGCCAAACGGAGGTGCTCGCCTCATCGGCATCTTGATCGCTGTTGCCGCCGGTACGTTTGCAACGAAGCCGCTGGCGGGCTTCGCTGCCGGTGCGGACGGCAGATCGACTCCGAGGGGGGGTGCCGCCGGGACGTTCAGCAGGTCGGTGACGACGGGTCTCGCCGCCCAGGCGCGGGCACGTGCATTCGATCCGGAGCTGCTGCGCACCGGCGACCTGATTCGTTATCGCGAGCTGACCCGCGACGATTTCCTGGCCGAAGACCCGCCGCCGGAGAGCGGCGGCGGGCACGGGGAGGTGGGCGCCGCCACGTGCGTCTTTCTGACCACCGATCCGGAAACCTACATCCGTGCGAGCTCGCGTGGGCCGGGCCTGCGTCCGGGCGAGGTGCGAGCCAGGGTCGAGAACCTGCGCTTCCTGGCCTACATGGACAGGGAGTGCTCCTGGTGGAATCCGGCACCCGTGTCCCTCCCGGCTGCGTACATCCTGCGCCACGAGCAGATCCACTTCGCGCTGTTCGAGATCGCGGCGCGGCGCCTCAATGCGCGCGCCGACGCGCTCGCCCGGGAGCTGGAATCCGTCTCGACCGATCAGCAGCGAGCCCTCCAGGTGGTGCACGGCCGCATCGACGCGGAGATGCAGCGTGTGATGGACGAGATCCTGGCGCGCAGCAACGATTTCGACCGCGAGACCTCCCGTACCTACCGGCAGGACCGGCAGGATTGGTGGTGGCGATCGGTCAGCGTGGAGCTCGAGCGGCTCGCCGCTCAGGCGGGCAGCCGGTGAGTCCCACCGATATATCGCCGCAGGGCTTGTGGCGATTCCTGTCACGCGGGTTGTTCAAGCGATGTCCACGGTGCGGCCGCGGAGCGATGTTCGAGCGCGGCACGAGGATGCTCGACGACTGCCCGGTGTGCGCCCTTCGTTTCCTGGAAGACCGGGGCGACCCGTGGGCGTTTCTCCTGTTGATCGACCGGGTGACGTTCATCTTCCCACTCGTCGTGGCCCTCTACTTCGGGCTGCATCGAGCGAGCTTGCCGTTGTTCGTCGTTTTCGGCGTCGTCGTGGGGGTTCTCTTCCTGTTGACCGCGGCGAACCGCTACGGGGCAAGTGTGGCGCTCGTGTACTGGGCGCGCTGGCGCTTTGGCGCGGAACGTGAAGGAGCGAACGGATGAGGATCAGCGTGCGTGTGCGGCAGCCGGGACGACCGGGCGGGTTGATCGCGTCGGTGTTGGCCTTGGCGGCGATTGTAGCGCCCCACATACCCGCCGCCGGCCAACAACAGCGACAGGCGAACCCCCTACCGCGGGCGCAGCAACTCATCGGTAGCGGCGAGTTCGCCGAAGCCACGCGGATTCTGCGAGGCGTTGTCGATGCCGAACCGGGCAACGCCTCAGCGTGGATGCTGCTCGGCAACGCTCTGCGCGGCGCCGAAGACCTCGATGGCGCCTTGAGCGCTTACCTCGAAGCAGCGGACCTGCGGGCCACGGCGGCGAGCGGTGCCTACAATGCCGCCACCGTTCACGCGCAGAGAAACGAGATCGACGAAGCCTTCGCCCTGTTGCTGCCCCTCGCACAGGCGGGCTCCTTCGACACCACGGCGGCGGGCGTCGATCCGAACGCCGTCAACTTGCGGCGCGACCCACGCTTCGCCGATCTCTTCCCCGGCGCCGCGGAGTACGACGATCCCTTCGTCGAGAACGTCGACGTCTTGCGAGAGTGGCGCGGCGAGGCGGCGGGCGACCAGTTCGGCTGGATCGCGCGCAACATCGGAGACGTGGACGGCGACGGGATCAACGACCTCACCACGTCGGCGCCGACGGCACGGGTGGACGGCAACCCCGCAGGGAAGATCTACGTGTACTCCGGCGCCTCCGGCGGGCTGCTGTGGAGCGCCGTCGGTCCGCCGGGAGGCAATCTGGGCACCGGCATCGAGGCGGCCGGTGACACCAACGCCGACGGCATACCGGACGTCGTCGCCGGCTCGCCGGCAACGCACCAGGCCTGGGTGTACTCGGGTTCGGACGGGGAGGTGCTGCTGGAGCTGCAAAGCGGCGAGGGTGAGGACGGGCTCGGCGGGGCCGTCACCGACGTCGGCGACCTTGACGGGGACGGCCACGGCGACGTGCTGATCGGCGCCGCGCTGTCCGATGTCGTTGCAGACGACGCCGGCACCGCATTCGTCTTTTCCGGCGCCGACGGCTCGAGGCTGTTGACCTTGCGTGGGGAGGCGGCCGGCGACAACTTCGGCAGCGCCGTCGGCGGTGCCAGCGATCTGGACACCCGCTT
>CBDUAS010000078.1:0-9731 GCA_965365185.1 uncultured bacterium
ATTCCTGGCCACGATGTCTTCCTCACCATCGACCCGGTGATCCAGGAGAAGGCGGAGGAGACGCTGCGCCGCGTCGTCGCCGAGCGCGGCGCCGAAGGCGCCAGCGCCGTGGTCATGGATCCGCGGTCCGGCGCCGTGTTGGCGCTGGCCTCGTACCCGACGTTCAACCCCAACGTGCGCGACGAGAAGCTGCTCGACCTGTACTCGAAGAACAAAGCGGTCAACCACGCGTACGAGCCGGGTTCGACGTTCAAGATCTTCACTGCGGCTGCCGGGTTTCGCGACGCCCTGGTGTTCGAGGAAGAGCTGATCGACTGCCAGGGCGGCGCGCTAAGGGTCGCCAATCACACCTATCACGATTGGCGCCGCGGCTTCGGGATCATGCCCTTTTCGCAGGTCGTCGCCAACTCCAGCAACGTCGGCATGATCAAGGTCGGGCTGCGGATGCAGCCGGACCGATTTCACGAATGGTTGCGGAACTTCGGCTTCGGCCAGCGCACCGGCATCGAGCTACCGGGCGAAGCGCCTGGAATCCTGCGCGAGCCGAGTCGCTGGTCGGCGCTGTCGCAAAGCTCGATGATCATCGGCCAGGAGATCGGCGTGACGCCGCTGCAGCTCGCCACCGCGGTATCGGCCATCGCCAATGGCGGCAGGTTGATGAAGCCGTATCTGGTCTCGGAGATCCGTGACGCCGCCGGTACCGTGCAGATGCGGCGAGAACCGGAAGTCCGGCGTCGCGTTGTCGACGAGGACACCGCCCAGCGCGTGCTCGGCGTCCTCGAGGGCGTCGTCAATCCCGACAACAACACCGGCAGGGCGGCCGGCATCCGCGGTTATCGGATCGCCGGCAAGACCGGCACGGCACAGAAGATCGGGCCGGACCGCCTGTACAGCCAGTACATGTCGTCTTTCGTAGGCATCTTGCCCGCATCTGCACCCGAGCTCGTGGTCCTGGTGGTGGTCGATGCCCCGGACAAGAGCAGGGGCTACTATGGAACCGAGGTCGCCGCTCCGGCCTTCCGGACCATCGCCGAGACGGCGATCAGGGTCCTACGCTTGGCCCCCGACGCCTACACCGCATCGACGCAGATCAGCGGCAACGAGGTGTCCTGAGGAGCATCCGGACACCGGGGGTTTTGCCCGCCTCGGGGGGGCGGGCACTAAAAGGGGCTCTGAACGGCTCCGACGATGCCGCGGCATCGCCGAAGCCAGAACGGCAAGGGGAGGCCGTGCAGACGAGGTATACCCTCGCGTCTCTGCTGTCCGGTTTTGCCGCTACCTTCAGCGGTGACGCAGAGACCGAAGTGACGGGCATCGCGTATGACTCGCGGAAGGTCGAGCCCGGCGACGTCTTCGTCGCCGTGCCCGGATTCGTCCACGATGGCCTGAAGTTCGTCGACCAGGCGGTGGCCGCCGGAGCCGTCGCCGTGGTCGCCGAGTCCTCCCCCGAACAGGCCGCCGTGGCCGTCCGCCCGGCCGCTTGGGCACGCGTCGACAACGCCCGCGCGGTTCTCGGACCGATGGCGGACATCTTCTTCGCTCATCCGTCGGGCGAACTGAGCGTCCTCGGCGTCACCGGCACGAACGGCAAGACCACGGTGACCGCGCTGCTAGAAACCATCCTCTCGGCCAAGGGGCCGACCGGACGCTGGAGCACCACCACGGTGAGCGTCGCCGGTGAGCCCTACCCCGCTCATCGCACCACGCCGGAAGGGCCCGACTTGCAGGCTGTCCTGCGTCGCATGGTCGATGCCGGCTGCTGGGCAGCGGCGATCGAGGTGAGCTCGCACGCGCTGACGCTGCATCGGGTCGACGGCACCGAGTACGCCGCTGGCGTGTTTACCAACCTGAGCTCGGACCACCTCGACTTCCACCGCGACATGGATGAGTACCTCGACGCCAAGTCCCTGCTCTTCGAGCGTCTGCCGGCCGACGGCGTTGCCGTGCTCAACGTCCACGACCCCGCCGCGGCGACGCTCGCCGCGCGCACGCCGGCACGGGTCGTCGGCTATGGCTGGAAAGAGGGCAAGCCGCGTCCGCCGGGCAAGCCGGTAGCGCTCGACACCCCGACCGGCTCCGCCGAGGCACCGGCGGCAACCGAGGAGGCCCCCCACGAACCGGTCATTCAGGTACCCACGTTTTGGATCAGCCACTGGGGATATCAAGGCAGCGGCAGTCGCCTCGGGCTGCAGACGCCACACGGGCAACTCGAGCTCGACACACCGCTGTTCGGGCCGGCCAACGCCGAGAACCTGGCGGCGGCGATCGCCCTGGCGCTCGAGCTCGGGCTGGCATCCGATCAGATCACCGCGCCCGTCCGGCGATTCGCCGGCGCCCCGGGGCGGTTTCAACGTCTGGTCGGGGGTCAACCGTTCAGCGTCGTCGTCGATTACGCCCACACGCCGGACGCCCTGCAGGCCGCGCTCGCCGCTTCTCGCGACCTTGCCGGGACCCATCGCGTGCTGGTGGTCTTCGGCTGCGGCGGCGACCGCGACCGTGGCAAGCGTCCGACGATGGGCAGGATCGCCGCCGAAGCCGCCGACCAGATCCTGGTGACCTCCGACAACCCCCGCAGCGAGGATCCTGAAGCCATCATCGACGAGATCGTCGCCGGGATCCCGCCGGGAACGGCGGCGCAGATCGAGCGCGACGCCGACCGGCGCCGTGCGATCGAGCTCGCCCTCCAACGAGCTCGCCCGGGAGATTGCGTGCTGATCGCCGGCAAGGGCCACGAGACAGAACAGGTCTTCGCCGACCGCACGATCGAGTTCGACGACGCCGGCATAGCGCGGGCTTGGCTGCAGGAACGGTATGCGCCCCTCGCAGCGGAGGCGCCACAGGCGGACACCTTCGATACCGAGGCCAGATCATGATCCCGCTGAGCGCCGACCGGATCGCCGCAGTGGTCGACGGCCAACTGCTTTCCGGCCCCGCGGAGGCCGTCGTCGACGCCTCGAGCATCGATTCGCGGGAGTGCGGTCCCGGAGCCTGCTTCTTCGCCATCGTCGGCGCGACGCGCGACGGCCACGCCTTTGTCGACGACGCCGTCCGCGCCGGCGCCACGATCGTAATCGTCGACCGGCCGGCGGAGGAAGCCGGCGCCGCCGTCGTCCGCGTCGAAGACACCACAGCGGCGCTGCAGTCGCTGGCGGCATGGCTGCGACGCCGCCTCGACGCCACCGTCGTAGCGATCACCGGCAGCCTGGGAAAGACCTCGACAAAGGAGATCGCCGCCACGCTGCTCGCCGACCGATACCATGTGCACGCCACGCCGGGCAATCTCAACAACCACTGGGGGCTGCCGCTGTCCCTGCTCGGACTCGAGCCACGTCATCAGATCATGGTGGCGGAAATGGCGATGAGCCGCGCCGGCGAGATTCGCGCTCTGGCACGGCTGGCGGCACCGGATGCGGGGCTTATCACCAACGTCGCCCCGGCCCACATGGAAGGGTTCGCCGACCTCGATGCCGTGGCCGCGGCCAAGGGTGAGCTGGCGCAGGAGCTGCCCTCTGCGGGCACGCTGATCGTCAACGCCGACGACCCGCGCACCGCCGTCATGCCCGAAACCCTGGCGCCGCACGTGTCCCGCGTGCTGCGCTTCGGACGCAGCCGCATCGCCGACGTGCGCGCCACGGACGTGGTCGCCGCGCCCACCCGCTGGTCGTTCACCCTCAACGTAGACGGCCGCCGCCGGGACATCACTCTCAACCTTCCCGGTGTCGCCGGTCTCTCGAGCTTCCTCGCTGCTGTCGCCGTGGCGACGGCGCTCGACGTGTCGCTCGACGACATCGCCGCCCGGGCGCCAAGCCTCGAGCCGATCAGCAACCGCGGCGGCATCCGGTACTTCGATGGCCTGACACTGCTGGACGAGAGCTACAACGCCAGCCCGGTGGCAATGGCCGCCGCACTCGATACCCTCGCCCGTCTTCCGGCCGAGGGTCGCCGCATCGCCGTGCTCGGCGACATGTTGGAGATGGGGGATTGGACGGATCGCACCCATCACGACCTCGGGCGCCGGGTCGCCGAGAGCGACGTCAGCCTGCTGTTCGCCGTGGGAGCCTGCGCGCCGCTGATCGCACAAGGCGCTGTGACGGCCGGCATGGACGCGCGCAACGTCGAGGTGTTCACCACCGCCGAGCAAGCGGCGAGCCGGCTGCCGGCGCGCCTGCGGCGCGGAGACGTCGTACTCGTGAAAGGTTCGCGCGGAGTGCACCTGGAGCATGTGGTCAACGCCGTGACCGCCGCCTCCGAGGTTTCGAACGGCGTCGTGGATCGCTGACATGCTCTACGAGCTCCTCTTCGGCCTCGCCGACGTCTTTTCGCCCTTCAACGTTTTCGGCTACATCACCTTTCGCACGGCGCTGAGCGCCGTCACGGCCCTGTTCCTGACGCTGTTCTTCGCCCCCAAGGTGATCCGCTGGCTGTCCGCCAAACAGGTTGGTCAGCGCATCCGTGAGGAGGGCCCGCCGGAGCACGGCGCCAAGGCGGGAACGCCGACCATCGGTGGCGTTCTGATCGTCGGCTCGGTCGTCGTCAGCACGCTCCTGTGGATGGACTTGGGCAATCCCCTGGTTTGGGTGGCGCTGGGCTCCACGCTCGGATTCGCGGCGGTGGGCTTCATCGACGACTACCTGCATGTGATCCACCCACGGCGGCGCGGTCTGTCGGTGCGCTCCAAGTTCCTCTGGGAGATCGGCGTCGGAGTGGCCGTGGGCAGCGTCCTGCTGTGGCTGTCGACGACGGGGCATTTCTCGACCCAGCTCCAGTTTCCGTTCTTCAAAGAGCTGTCGCCGTTTCTCAACGGCGCCTACGTCCCCTTCGCCGCGCTGGTGCTGGTAGCGGCCTCCAACGCGGTGAACCTGACCGACGGCCTCGACGGGCTGGCCACCGGATCGATGCTCATCGCCGCCGGCACCTACACCGTTTTCGCCTACCTGGCAGGGCACGCCCTCATCGCCGACTACCTCAATATCCTCTACGTCCCCGACGCTGCCGAGGTCACCGTCTTCGTCGGCGCCATCGCCGGCGCGTGTCTGGGGTTCCTGTGGTTCAACTGCCACCCGGCGGAGGTGTTCATGGGCGACACCGGCTCGCTGGCTCTCGGCGGCGCCGTGGGCACGGTGGCCCTGTTGATCAAGCAGGAGCTCAACTTGTTCTTCGTCGGCGGGCTCTTCGTCGTCGAGGCGCTGTCGGTGATCATCCAGGTGGGCTCGTTCCGCTTCTCCGGCAAGCGTGTCTTTCACATGGCACCGCTGCATCATCACTTCGAGATGAGCGGCTGGCCCGAGTCCAAGGTGGTGGTGCGCTTCTGGATTCTGGCGATCATGTTCGCGTTGTTGTCACTGGCCACCCTGAAGCTCCGATGAACCACGTACAGACAGCCATCGAACGAGCGCGGGAACGCTGGCAGGATCGCCGTGTGGTGGTGGTCGGCGCGGGCTGTAGCGGTATCGCCGCTGCGCGGCTCCTGCTGGAGTGCGGCGCCGACGTGACGCTCACCGACGCCCGGCCAGCCGACGAGATTCCCGCGGCGGAAGAGATCGCGGCCCGCGGCGCCCGGCTCGTCGCCGGCTCTCACCCCGACGAGATCTGGCGCGGCGCCGACATCGCCGTCTTCTCTCCCGGGATCCGACCCGACGCGCCGGTCAGCGTGCAGGCGCGCGCCGCCGGCGTCGAGATCGTTGCCGAGATCGAGGTTGCCGGAACTCTTGTGCAGGCGCCGGTCATCGCCATCACCGGATCCAACGGCAAGAGCACGGTTACCGCGATGGTGGGGGCGATCTTCGCCGCCGCCGGCCTCGATGCCCCCGTATGCGGGAACATCGGTACTGCCCTGTCGGACGCGGCCCGCGCCGAGATCATCGACGGTGAACGTCCGTACGCCTACGTCGTGGAGATCTCCTCGTTTCAGGCTCGCGGCATCCGCGAATTTCGCCCGCGACTGGCGGCATTGCTCAACATCCAGCCCGACCACGTCGACTGGCACGGCACGTTCGAGGCCTACGCCGACGCCAAGCTGCGGCTGGTCCGCAACATGGCCGCCGGGGACCAAGTCGTCTACAACCGGGACGATCCCGAGCTCGTCTCCCGCCTGCCGCATTCCGAGGCCACCTGGATTCCCTTCGCCTACGCGCCGCAGGCGCACGACATCGAGCCTCCCTCGGCGTGGGTCGGGGACGGTCAGATCTGGTGGTGGCCTGCCGCGTCGAGCAACGCCATCGCCTTGATCGGCGTCGGCGAGCTCGGCGTCATCGGCCCCCACAATCACGCCAACGCCTGCGCCGCAACCGCCCTTGCCGCCTCGGCCGGGCTCGAACCGGAGGCTATCGTTCGCGGGCTGACGAGCTATCGGCCGCTCGAGCACCGCATGGAGCGTTGTGGCGAGGTCAATGGCGTCGTCTGTATCAACGACTCCAAGGCGACAAACATCGATGCCACACTGGCGGCGCTATCCGGCTTCGATCGCGGCGTCTGGTTGATTCTCGGGGGCCGCGACAAGGGTGCGGATTTTCGCCAGCTCGTTCCGATGCTGGACCGGCGCGTCGCCGGGATTCTACTCATCGGCGAGGCGGCCGACGCCATCGCAACGGCACTCGAGCCGAGCCGTGAGGTCCGCCGCTGCGAAACCTTGGAAACCGCCGTCGCGCAAGCCCTGGGCGCCGCCGCACCCGGAGATACCCTGCTGCTCTCGCCCGCCTGCACATCGTTCGACCAGTACCCGAACTTCGAAGAGAGAGGGCGCCATTTCAAGGAGCTGGTGGCGGCCCGCGCCGCCGGCACGCGCGGCGCCGCTGACCCCGTCCCGGAGGTTCCCTGATGGCAAGTCGCTGGCTCGCCGTCGACAAGCCGTTGTTCGCCACCACCATGGCGATGATCAGCCTCGGCCTGTTGATGGTCTACTCGTCGTCCTACCCCGAATCGCAGGAAACGTTCGGCAACGGCACGCACTTTCTGTTCCGCCAGGCAATCGCCGCGGTGATCGGGCTGGCCGTCATGCTCATTGCCCTGCGCATCGATTACCGGCACTACCAGCAGCGCCACTTCGTCGTGCTGGCCGTGGGAACTACCCTGGCGCTCCTGGTACTGACCTTGTTGATCGGCACGGGCGTGGGAACACGTCGCTGGCTGGAGCTCGGTCCGCTGCGCTTTCAGCCCTCGGAGATTGCCAAGCTTTCGATCGTCGTGTTTCTCGCCTCCTACCTCACCCGCAAGGACGACCAGCTCGACGACTGGTGGCAGGGCCTGTTCCCCGCCCTTTCGGTGGTCGGCGTCTACGCCCTGCTCATCCTGCGCGAGCCCGACCTGGGCACCGCCGCCGCGCTTGTACTCGTAGCTGGAATCATGCTCATGGTTGCCGGCCTCGGGTGGCGCTACATTCTCGGGTTCGGCTCGCTGGCCACGGTGCTGGTGGCAGCGCAGATCATGATGACCGGCTACCAGACACGCCGCATTGTCGCCTTCCTCAACCCGTGGGCAGATGCGCGCGACGTCGGCTTCCAGACCGTACAGTCGCTCATTGCCGTGGGCACCGGCGGCATCGCCGGGCAGGGGCTGGCGGAGAGCAAGCAGAAGCTTTCCTTCCTGCCCGAACCCCACACGGACTTCATCTACGCGGTCATCGGTGAGGAACTGGGGCTGATCGGCTCCGTCCTGGTGGTAACAGGGTTCCTGATGATTCTCTGGCGTGGCGTTCGCGCGGCCGTTGCAGCGCCGGACAAATTCGGTTTCTACCTCGGCATCGGGTTGACCGCCGGCCTGCTGATGCAGGCCCTGCTGAACATGAGTGTGGTGGTGAACCTGGTGCCCACCACCGGGATCACCCTGCCGCTGATCAGCTACGGCGGCTCATCGCTGGTAGCGACATGCGGGGCGATCGGCGTCCTTCTGAACATCTCTCAACACTCCTGAGGAACGTATGCTGCGGAAAATCCGCCACCTCCACTTCGTCGGTATCGGCGGCATCGGCATGAGCGGCATTGCCGAGCTCCTGCTCAACCTCGGTTACGAGGTCTCCGGTTCCGACCTGCAGGCCTCGGCGGCACTGTCTATATCGGCCACGCTGCCGAGCACACCGCCGGCGCGCACGTGGTTATCACTTCCTCCGCCGTCGACTCCGACAACCCCGAAGTGGTCGAGGCGATGCGCCACGGCATCCCGGTGATCCCGCGCGCCGAGATGCTGGCCGAGCTCATGCGCATGAAGCACGGCATCGCCGTCGCCGGCTCGCACGGCAAGACGACCACCACGTCGATACTCGGCACCGTCCTCGAGGGAGCCGGCGTCGATCCGACGGTTGTCATCGGCGGCCGCCTGGAGGCCTGGGGTACCAACGCCCGGTTGGGCCGCGGCGACTACCTGGTGGCCGAAGCCGATGAGTCCGACGGCTCGTTCCTGCGCCTGTCGCCGACGTTCGCGATCGTCACCAACATCGACGCCGAACACATGGATCATTACCGCGACTTCGACGAGTTGCGCGGCGCCTTCCTGACGTTCCTCAACAGTGTGCCGTTCTACGGTGCCAGCATCGTCTGCCTCGACGACCCGACGATTCAGGAGATCATCCCGCAGGTCAGCCGCACGTTGATTACCTACGGGTTCAGCTCGCAGGCAGACATTCGCGCGGCCGACGTCGTCGTGCAGCCCGAAGGCACCTCGTTCGCCTGCATCACCGGCGGCGAGCTGCTCGGCGAGGTGCGCCTGCGGCTGCACGGTCGCCACAATGCGCTCAACGCGCTCGCGGCGATCGCCGTAGCGCGCGAGCTCGACGTCGACTTTGACACCATGGCGAAGGCCCTGGCCGACTTCGGCGGCACCGACCGTCGCATGCAGCGCATTGCCATGGTCGACGACATCCTGGTGATCGACGACTACGGCCATCATCCGACGGAGATCCGCGCCGTGCTGTCGACGGCGAGGGACGCTTGGGACCGCCGCACCATCGTCTGCTTCCAGCCCCACCGCTACTCGCGCTCCCAACTGTTGAAAGAAGAGTTCGGACGCGCTTTCTACCAGGCTGACGAAGTGATCGTGCTGCCGATTTACGCCGCCGGAGAACAACCCATCGCCGGCGTCACCGGGGCGGGCCTGGCGAACTCGATCACCGAGCACGGGCACAAGCACGTCGAGACGGTCAACAGCCTCGCAGAGGCGACCGAGGCCCTGGCCTCGCGGGCGCGCGCCGGTGATCTGTTGCTGACCCTCGGGGCCGGCGACGTATGGAAGGTCGCTCGCGACGTGGCCGAGCGCCTCGGAGGAGCGACCCCTCCGGCCGATGAGAGCAGCGCAGATTCCACGGCGATCGAAAACGGAGGCTGAGGCGACCATGAGCGGCGCCCGCACCAACAAGCCGCCCGCGAGCAACCGCGCCGCGTGGAGTGGTTCGGCTATCGAGGAGCTCGAACGTCTGTGTGCTCGCGAGGGCTGTGGCACGGCACGCCACGAACCGCTGAAGCGACACACCTCCATGGGCGTGGGAGGGCCGACGCCGCTGATGATCTGGCCGCGGCATCCGGAGGCGGTCGGCTCCCTGCTCGACTGGTGCGGCGAGCGTCGTCTGCCGTGGCGGGTGCTGGGCGGCGGCACCAACGTGCTGGTTGCGGATAGCGGCGTTGCGGAGCCGGTCCTGAACATGACGTCACTGGTCGACGGCGTTCGCCTCCAGGCCCCCAACGCTCTCCTGCCGGCGGGGATGACCGCATCCGCGGCTGTCCGGGCGACCATTCGCGCCGGTC
>CBDUAS010000079.1:0-9647 GCA_965365185.1 uncultured bacterium
GCATCTACAGGATCTTCCCGCGTCTCGGCGCCTCGGATCCGATCATCACGGTGCTGAATGTCAAGGCGGCGACCGATCTCGCGGGCGCGTTGCAGCTCACAGGCGAGGGGGCGAAAGCCGACGTGTTGCTGACCAGGAGCGCTGATTTCATTGCTTCTCGTCCCGTCGAGCTGCAGAATGGCCTGCTGCGTGACCTGCCGATGCACATCCACGCGTTGCGCGGCGACGTCGACGAAGCACTGGACGCGATGGAGCATGCCATCGCGCACGGCTGGCGCTCTGGGTGGCGCGCGCGGCACAATCCGCATTTCGATCTTCTGCGCGATGAGCCGCGATTCCACCGGCTAATGGACAACGTCGAAAGGCTCGCAACGCGTCAGCGAATCAACGCGAAGCCCAAAGCAGTCGGCTCTGAACAGGGGCGGTCTGCGCGCTCCCCGGGGAAGAGCCCGTCGCTGCCGCGATTCACGTCGCCCTCGATGGGTGCGACGAGCTGAAAGCCCGATCACGGCAAATTCTCCGGCTCTGACGACCAGTACGGCCTCGGTGGGCTGCCCGTGGCGCTATGATGGGCGTCCGTAACGGTGTCGCTTTCCATCGCCCGATGCATCTGGGGCGACGCGGGAGGCGCTCATAGGGCCGCGCACCGGGTGGGGCAGGCCGCTGTCGAGGGAGGAAGTGATGAGATCCCAACGCGTGTCCACTGTCCTGTTACTGGCACTCCTCGTTGCGACCGGCGTCTCATCCGCCCCGGCCTCCTCGGCCGGGGTCGAAAGCGCGGCGGAGGTTTCGTCTGTCGCTCGATTGACTCCGGAGTCGCCGATCGGGGCGCAAGCCGCGCCGGCAGTTTCCTCCGGCACCGCGACGGCGGGACAGCCGGATCCGGCGCTGCTGACACTCGATCGCATCTACAGCTCCTCGGAGTTCCGCACCGAGCGCTTCGGGCCGGCGCGCTGGCTGGCGGACGGCTCGGGCTATACCACCGTGGAGCCCTCCGCGTCGGTGGAGGGGGGCGACGACATCGTTCGCTACGACCCCGCCACCGGCGACCGTGAGGTGATGGTGCCCGCCACCCGGTTCGTACCGCCGGGAAGCTCCGAGCCGCTGCCGCTGGACGACTACGCCTGGTCGGACGACGGCAACAAGCTGCTGCTCTACACGAATTCCCAGCGGGTGTGGCGACAGAACACCCGCGGCGACTACTGGGTGATCGATCTCGTGGGTGGCAACCTGCAGCAGCTCGGCGGCGAGGCGGCGCCGGCGACCTTGATGTTCGCCAAGTTCTCGCCCGACGCCAGCCGCGTTGCCTATGTGCGCGAGCAGAACGTGTACGTCGAGAACCTTGCCGACGGCGCCATCACGGCGCTCACCCGCGACGGCGGCGACAACATCATCAACGGCACGTTCGACTGGGTGTACGAGGAGGAGTTCGGCCTGCGCGACGGCTTTCGCTGGAGCCCCGACGGCACCAAGATCGCGTACTGGCAGCTCGACTCCGAGGGTGTGCGCGACTTCTACCTGATCAACAACACCGACACCCTCTACCCGGAGCTCATTCCGATCCCGTATCCCAAGGTGGGGACGACCAACTCGTCCAGCCGCCTGGGCATCGTCAGCGCCGCCGGGGGGCCGACCCGCTGGATCGAGGTGCCTGGGGACCCGCGCAACAACTACCTGGCGCGCATGGACTGGGCCGCTTCTTCGGAAGAGATCATCTTCCAGCGCCTCAACCGTCTGCAGAACACCAACAACGTCATGTTGGCGAACGTGGACAGCGGCGAGACCCGCACTGTCCTCGTCGACCGGGACGAGGCCTGGGTGAACGTCGTCGACGACCTGGTGTGGATCGAGGGTGGCGAGCACTTCACCTGGGTGAGCGAGCGGGAGGGCTGGCGGCGCGCCTACCTGGTGTCGCGTGACGGCTCCGAGATGACGCCCATCACGCCCGAACCCTTCGATGTGATCAGCATCGAGAGCATCGACACCGACGGCGGCTGGATCTACTACATCGCGTCGCCCGACCACGCCGGGCAGCGCTATCTGTACCGCCGTCCGCTCGACGGCACCGGCTCCGCCGAGCGCTTGACGCCCGCGGCGCAGGACGGCACGCACGGCTACCAGATCGCGGCGGATTCGGCCTGGGCCTTTCACACGTACTCGGCCTTCGGCGTGCCGCCGGTCATCGAGCTCGTGAGCCTGCCCGATCACGGCGTTGTCCGCGTGATGGCGGACAACGGGGAGCTGCGGGGCAGGGTGGAGGCCCTGGCGCGGGGCGAAGCGGAGTTCTTCCGCGTCCCGATACCGGCAGATGGCCAGACCGCGGAGCTCGACGGCTGGATGATGAAGCCGGCGGATTTCGACCCGGGCCGGCGCTACCCGCTGCTGTTTTTCGTCTACGGAGAACCCGCCGGGCAGACCGTCAACGATAGCTGGGGCGGCAATCGCTATCTATGGCACCTCATGCTCACGCAGCAGGGCTACCTGGTGGCAAGCGTCGACAACCGGGGCACGCCGGCCCCCCGGGGTCGTGACTGGCGCAAGGTGGTGTACGGGCAGATCGGCACTCTGGCGTCACGAGACCAGGCGGCCGCCGCCCGCGTTCTGCGCGAGCACGACTACGTCGACGCCGACCGCATCGGCATCTGGGGATGGAGCGGCGGCGGCTCGATGACCCTCAACATGATGTTTCGTCACCCCGAGATCTACACCACGGGAATGTCGGTGGCTCCGGTGCCCGACCAGCGCCTCTACGACACCATCTACCAGGAGCGCTACATGGGCCTGCCGGAGGACAACGTCGAGGGCTTCCGCGACGGCTCACCCATTACCTACGCCGCCAACCTCGAGGGCAACCTGCTCATCGTGCACGGCACCGGCGACGACAACGTCCACTACCAGGGCACCGAGCGCCTCATCAACGCGCTCATCGAGCTCAACAAGCCGTTCACCATGATGGCGTACCCCAACCGCTCGCACAGTATTTCGGAGGGGCGCAACACGAGCCGCCATCTGTTCGAGCTCTTGACCCGGTTCCTGCAGCAGAACCTACCCGCCGGGCCGCGCTGACGCGCCGGCCCTTCGTGGCTGAAGGCGAGCGGTTACCGCAGCTACCGCCCGCCTCCGGCGGCCCTAAACATCGCGCAACGCGACCAGCGGATCGACGCGCGTGGCGCGTCGCGCCGGCACGTAGCTCGCCAGCATGGCGACACCGATGAACAGCGCCGCGATGCCGGCGAACGTCAACGGATCGTTGGGTGGGATACCGACCAGCAGGCTGGCCATGAACTGCGTGAGCCAGAAAGCCCCCAGTACACCGACGCCGATTCCGGCGAAGGTGGGCATCATTCCCTGACCCAGAACCAGCCTCAGGATGTCGCTCGACCGCGCGCCGAACGCCATGCGCACGCCGATCTCGCCGGTGCGCTGGCGCACGATGTAGGCCAGTACGCTGTACAGGCCGACCGACGCGAGCACCAGGGCAACGACGGCAAACACGCCGATCAACATGAGGGCGAACTGCGTCGGCGCGTTGGCCTGCTGGACGTAGCTCTGCATCGTGCGAACGTTGGCGAACGCCAGCGACGGGTCCATCAAAGACACCTCGGCGCGGGCCTGCGGCGCGATGCTCTCGGGATCGACGTTGGTGCGTACGATCCAGTTGAGGTTGCCGAGGACGCCGACGTAGCGGCTGGTGAAATACACCGTCTCGCGGCTTTCTTCCGCCAGCGTGGTGGCGCGCTGATGGTCGACCACGCCGACGACCTCGACCCACTGCGGCTCGATTGTCTGGATGCGAATCAGCATGCGCTGGCCGACCGGCGATTCGTCGGGCCACAGGATGTTGGCCAGCTTGGTGTCGATCAGAACCGTTTCGTGACCCGGATCGTTGAACTCCGATTCGTTGAACAGCCGGCCGGCGACCAACCGCGTGTCCATGGTCTGGAAGTAGCCGGGCGTGATGATGCGGTAGTCGGCCTGCCCGTAGGCCGTCCCGTCGGTGAGCGCTTCCTCGGTGCCGTAGCGGCCTCTGTTGAGAACACCCTGCAGCGGCAGGGGCGTGGCGGCGCTCGCCGACGCGACACCCGGCAGCGCTTCGAGCCGGTCCCTGAGCTCGCGGGCGAAGTTGGCACGCGCCTCCGGCTGCGCGTAGCGTTGGTTCTGCAGCTGCAGGTTGAACGTCAGCACGTTCTCGGGGTCGAAGCCGGGATCGACGCGGTGCAGCTCGATGGAGCTGCGCACCATCAGCCCGGCACCGATCAACAGGATGACGGAGAGGGCAACTTCGGCCACCACGACCCCGTTGCGGAACAGCTTCTGCTGCGCCAGCGCCGAGGAACGGCCACGGTCCTTGAGGGTGTCGGCGAGCTGCGGCTTCGACGCCTGCGCGGCCGGCACCATGCCGAACACCACCACCGAAGCAAAGGCCACGAACAGCGTGAATAGCAGCACCCAGCCGTCGATGGCGACGGTATCGACACGAGGGAACTCGGCCGGCTGGAAGGCGAGCAACAGCGCGACCCCGCCGCGTGCGAACGCCAGGCCGACCGCCGCACCGAGCAGCGCGAGGATGCTGCTTTCGGTCAGCAACTGGCGCACCAGCCGCCAGCGACTGCCCCCGAGCGCAGAGCGGATGGCGATCTCGCCCTCGCGCGACTGAGCCCGCACCAGCAGCAGGTTCGACACGTTGGCGCACGCGATCAGCAGTACGAATCCGACGGCGCCGAGCAGCGCCAGCAGGGTAGGCCGGACAGTCTCGGTGACGTCCGCCTGCATCGGGATGACCTCGAGCTCGTAGCCGACGGTCTCGTGGATCGAATCCATCTCGCGCTGACGTGCGGCAATGGCGTCCATCTCGGCCTGCGCCTGCTCGAGGCGGGCGCCCGGCGCCAGTCGGCCGATGACGCTCCACAGCACGTTGGCGCGCGATGGCCAGGTGGCGACGTTGATGCGCGGCGCGACCCACAGATCGACGTTGGCCGACAGGCCGGCGTCGGGCGGCACCAGCAGCTTGAAGCCCTCCGGCATCACGCCGATGACCTCGGCCGTGCCGCCGCCGACGTTGATCGACCGCCCCAGGATGTCGCGATCCGCGCCGAAACGGCTGGCCCACAGCTCGTGGCTGAGCATGACCGCCACCGGCGGTGCCTGGCCCGGTTGTCCTTGCGCGTTGTCGCCGACCGGCGCGGCGTCGTCGTCGGTGAAGTCGCGGCCGAGAAACGGCGCGACGCCAAGCAGCGAGAACATGTTCGGTGTCATGTCGCCGCGCTGAACCTGCATCGGGTCGGCATCGTCGCCGCCGAGCGTCGTCTGTGTCGTGATCACGCCGGCGAACCCGCTGAAGCTCTCGGCCTGCTGGCGGAAGTCCTCGAGGATGGGCGGTGCGATGGGCCAGTTCTTGACGTCGCGGTTGGTCAGGTCGGCCCACACGAAAGCGAGCCGATCGGGCTCGGCGTAGGGCAGAGGGCGCAGCAAGACCGCGCTCACGACGCTGAAGATGGCCGTATTTGCGCCAATGCCCAACCCGATCGTGAGCACGGCAATGGCCGCGAACCCGGGTGCTTTCCACAGGGCGCGAACGGCGTAACGAAGGTCCTGCCGCAGACTGTCTCCCATCGCCGGCCCTCCTCGGGTGAGCCTCAAAACGGGGAGCGGTGGGGAACCTCCCGGAGCCGCAGGAGCAACGAGTGGACTGTAACGGAAGAATCGTTTCTTCCGTTACAGTCCACTAGAACCTATGTGGCGGCGGACGAGCCGTCAATCGCCGGTGTGGGATTCACGATGGGTGGACGGTTCTCCCCGTCGGGTTGGGTACGCCCGATACCTGCACCCTGACGGTGGCGTTCCCGTTCTTGCTGTACGTGGCGACCTCGGTTCCGCACGTCAGCACGTTGTTGGGCCAGTCCGGAGGGAACCGCTTCCCCTCCCCGTCAAGCACGCCGCATCCTTCGTCCCCGCGGAAGATCACGAGAACGGTACGCGGGGGCGCCTGGACAAACGAAGATACCCGGCCACCGTAGCCGAGGCTGCCGGTGAAGATCCTCATGAAGGACCTCGGGGCCGTGCGCGGAGCCGTTCCAGCGCAGCCGGCAGCAGCAATACGTACGACACGATCAGCAGGAGCAGGTTCGCCGCGAAAATGAAGCCGAAGGAACCGTAACGGACGAACCCGAAGAGATCGAAGAATGCGATGTTGGACAAGACCATCGAGACGACAACGAGGAGGAGCATCGTGGTCGTTCCTGGGCCCCGAGGCCGGGCGCGCTGCATACGCGGAGCAAGGCGCTCTGCCTCCTCGATCTCGGTGGCCGTCGTCCTTCCCTCCGACAGCCGCCAGACCACAAAGGTCTGCGTCAAAGGCAGAAAGACGAAGTCGTGTGGCCATGAGGTCTTCAGAAAGAACGGGATCGTCAACAAGAGGATGTGGAAGCCCCAAAGATCGGCGTGGCGCAGGTGCGCGCGCTGCAGCAGGAAGACCAGCCCCAGGTTGGCTGCCACGACGGTGTACGCCAGCAACGTCAGCGGCAGCAGGGGGGCAGTGCCACCTGAAAAGCGCAGGACGATGTGCGGGAAGAACTGCGAGTGCGGGTTGGTGACGACCCAGTCCGAGTCGCGGAAAGCATCGAGCAGGCCGCCGTAGAATCCGAGCGTCTCGCCGACACCCAGCAGAAGGCCGGGAACCACGAACAACGCCGCCACGCACGCTGCGACACCGAGAAGGAACGCGCGGGCGTCGCGACGCGCGGCGAACAAGCCGAGAAACACGAGCGGATAGAACTTGAAGCTGACCGCCAGGGCGAGCAAGCCGGCGGCGGCGGCGCGGTGGCCCCGCTCGTACACGACGAGCATGCCCAGCAGCGGCACCATGATGAAGACGCTCACCTGCCCCCCCATGAGGTTCACCAGCAGCGGGTAGCTGGTGAAGGCGAGGGCGACGAAGAGAAGCTGAATCGACAGCCCGGCGGGGATGGCCCGGCGGGCGAGCAGGAAGTAGCCGCAAACGGCGAGAACCAGCAGAAGGCCCCAGACAACGAGCGAAGCGTCGAGTCCCAGTGGCGCGAACACCGCCAGCAGGATGGCGATAAACGGCGAGTAGAGAAAGCCGTCGACGGGGAAGCCGGTGCGGAAAACCGCCTCCCCCATCGGGTAGTAGTAATCGGAAAAGTCGCAGAACAACCGCGGGCAGATGTTTCGCACCGTGGCGAAGCTCTGCCAGGTACGCACCCAGTAGGCGAAGGGGAGCGTCAAAATCCCTGTGGCGCCGGCAACGACCGGTCCGACGCGCGTCACGGCGCGGAGGCGAGGTTCGTGATCTGACGATCAGCCACCAGGCTCAATACCGCAACCTCACTGCGGAAACTCGAACTCCCACTGCTTGCTGTAGATGCAGGTGAGCGTGGCCTCGCCGCTGGGCGTCACCGTTGCGTGCCAGTTCACCGTGTACAGCAGATCATTGACGAAGTCTCGGCTCGGTCCGGCGACGATACAGGGGTACGGAGGCCCGGGGAGCCCGGGATACGAGGCCACCCAGTCCGCCCCTGGGTTGTAGGGGCCCCAGTGGATTGTCCGGCCGGTTGGGTTGGGCACACCCGATGTGTGAACCGAAACCCTGGCGTTCCCGTTCTTGCTGTAGGTCGCGACCTCCGTCCCGCATTCCAGCCAATCTGTGTCGGGAAAGCCCGCGGGGAACCACTCCCCATTGCCGTCGATCAACCCGCATCCGAGGTCCCCGCGGAAGACCACGGCGGCGTTCGAGTGCAGTGGCACGGTTCCTTCACCGTGGCCCTCGGAACCGACGGCGGCGCCGGAGACAGCAGCCTGCGGCAAAACCAGCTCCTCGCTCGGAGCCATGGGCGAATCGTTGCAGCCGACCGAAACAAGCATCACCAGCACGGCAACGACACCAACGACGGAGGCAAGCGCGCTCCTCATGACGACCTCCCCGGCAGAACCGTACGCGGGGGCGCCTGGACAAACGAAGATACCCCGCCACCGTAGTCGAACCTGCTGCCGAAGATCCTGATCAAAGACCTCAAAGATGCTGATTTATGCCGGGCGGGCGAGGATCGCGTGGGGACTTCCTGCTCGCGTGTCGCCCGGCAGATCATCCTGCTGCAACGATGGTCGGGTCCACCGCGACGCGACTCGCCGGCTGCGGAGGGCCCTTCTTCCCGACGCGCTCCGTGTAACGCGACGGATCGTTTTCGGTATTGCCAGGCAAGAGCGAGACGGTGCCCGGAGGAGGAGTCGAGATGCCTGGTGGAGAGATCTTCTTCTACGCTTTTCTGTTCATGGTGGCGCTGGCCGGGTGCGGAGTCATCCTGTTCCTTTGCAGCCTGGGTTGGGCGTTCGGCGACCGGTCCGGTGCCAAGGTCGCGTACCGCGTCGCCCTCGGGCTGATCCTGTTCGCGAACGCGTGGCTGGTGCTCACCTCCGGCCTGCGGGGCTGGGTCGTGAGCTGGCGGGCCGTGCCCACCGGCATGACGCTGTTCGTGCTGCTTACCGTATGGATCGTCGCGGGGGTGCCCCTGATTCGCCGGGTCCGGCATCGGTTGCGCGCGATGGACGCCGACGCGGCGTGGACGACGCAAACCGTGACCTGGCTGCGCAACGCCGCGCTCGCGGCGCTCGTGCTCTCATTCGTTCTGGTCATCGGGAGCGTCGTCGACCGCTCGCGCAGCATGATCACCGGTCGCGTGGTCGACGAGGCGGGCCGCCCGGTCGAGGGCGTCGAAATGGTCCTGCTGTACGACAGCTTCGACTTCGGAGGAGCCGCCGTCGTCCAGACGGCAGCCAACGGCCGCTTCGAGGTCGGGCCGGTCTACCCCGGCACGTACTACCTGGTCGCGAAACCGGGGATCCGGACCCGGACCCCCGGCGACCTCGAGTCGCAGGGAAGAGGCTACGTTCTCACGTTTTACCCGAACTCGGTGACGCCGACGGGTACCCGGATGCTGACGTTCGACGGGGCGAACGACTTCGAGGATCTGGAAATCGTGATCGCCACGGCGCCCACGCCGAGTGTGTCGGGCGTGGTGCTGCACGGCGACGGCACGCCGGCCGATCGCGGCAGAGTCACGCTGTACGGCGAAGGTTGGTACGGGCCGCGCGGAGCAGACATCGGCGCCGACGGGACGTTCGTGTTTCCGGCGCTGCCGCCGGGGAACTACCAGTTACGCACGTCGACGCGTTACGTGGGGTTCGAAGACCAGGACTGCGCTTCCATGCCCATCCGCGTCGCCGACGCCGATCTGGTCGTCGAGCTACAGGCCGTGCCGGTCGGCAGAGTCAGGGGCAAGGTCACCGGCCCCGACCTGCCGAGCATGATGCGCATGCCGCAGGTCACCACGCACGTCGATGGCGCCAGCGGCACCGGCCTGGCGCCCCAGGGCGGCGACATCCGTGCCGATTGGACGTTCAACGTTCCCAGCGCCTGCGGAAAGACGCGCATTCTCGTTCAGGGCCTGCCCGAGGGTTGGTACGTCGAATCAATCCTGCTCGGCGACCGCGACATCGCCGACGAGGCCGTCGATTTTTCGCGCCAGGCAGCGGGGCAGGACGTCGAGATCGTGCTTGCCGACCAGGCACCGGTGCTTCGCGTGCGGTCCCTCGACGAGATCGGTCAGCCTCGCTACGGCGGCGTGATCGTC
>CBDUAS010000080.1:0-9643 GCA_965365185.1 uncultured bacterium
TGATCAGCGCCTCGGAGATACCCTGGGCGACGAGGCCCGGGTTCGAGAGGCCGGCGCGGGCGAGAGCGTCGAACGAGTTGATCATTCCCGACACGGTGCCGAGAAAGCCGAGGAGCGGCGCGATGTTGGAAATCGTGGCGAGCACGCCGAGGCCTCGCTCGAGGCGGGCGAGCTCGTGGGCCGAGGCGGTTTCGATCGTGCGCTCGATCTCGTCCTGAGGACGGCCGTACTTGAGCAGGCCGGCCTTCATGATGTTGGCGATCGGGCCCTGGTATTCCTCACACGTCGTAATGGCTTCCTTGACGTTGCGGCGCTTGATCAGGGCGGTGCGAACGCGATCGAGAAACTCCTGCGTGTTGATCTTGGAGCGATACAGTGCCCAGGCGCGCTCAAAAATGAAGACGAGTCCGATGAGCGAGCAGGCCAGAAGGGCGTGCATGACAGGGCCGCCCTTCGAATAGAAGTCCATTACGGAACCGCCGGAAAGATCCACAGCCGTTACCTCCCTCTTACTTCTCTGGCCCCCTGGGGGGAGCAGTTTCAATGCCGATCAGGTTCGCGGAACCGATCTTCCTACGAGCCCGTATTCTACTGGTCCGACCCCGATACTTCTAATCGTTCGCTCCGGGGATGGGGCTAGTTAGCACGGACCCAGAAGGGCTGTCAACGCGCGCGTGGAATACCCGATGGCAGGACGGATACCAAAAGTATAGACACGGGCCGACGCGGCGGTCAACGCACCCGCGGGACGGCGCGCATCCACGCCGGGCCGCGAAACCATTCAGGAACACGTTAATGGGCAAAATAACCGGGCCTGGCGCGTACCCGGAGCTCGCCGTCGGTGTCACCCCGTAACCGGATGGAAAGCTCGCGCCACTCCCCTCCACCACCGGGAACGAGCGGTGCATAGCTGATGCGGTATTGCGCCCGCAGGTCCTCCTGCACCGCCTGGTAAATCTCTCCGGGATCGGAACGCCGACCGAGAGAAAAGACCCTCCCGCCGGTTTTGTCCGCGAGCTGCCGCAGGATCCAGCGTTCGCGCGCATACCGGGGCGACAACTCCACGGCCACCGGATAGAGCGCTACGTCTGCCCTCTGCGCCGCGGCGATCGCGTCGGCGAAACGATGCTCGCTGCCCTGGTCGGCGCCGTCGGTGAGCAGCATCACCGCACGGCGACCGTCAATGCCCGCGAACCGCCGGGAGGCGGCGACGATGGCGTCGTAGAGCGCCGTGTCCCGGCCGCCGTCGATCAGCGAGATCGACTCGGCAAGCCGCGCGGCGTCGTTGGTGAACTCCTGGAACACGATGGGGCGGTCGGCGAATCCGAGGACGAAAGCCTTGTCGTCCGGATGCGTCAACAAACCTTCGACGAAGGCAGCGGCAGCGTCGAGAGCCGTTTCCAGCCGCTCGAGCATGCTGCCGCTGTGGTCGACCAACAAGCCCACCGCCAGAGGCAGGTCGGCGACGCGCTCGACGGCGATAACCGGCTGCAAGACGTCGTTCTCGTAGACCTCGAACATGCTCGCGTCGAGCGGCCCTTCGGGAGGCATCTGCCCCTCGACGCGGACGTGTAGCTCGACGCGCTCGACGAGGGCCGAGAAGCCTGCGAGCGACGAACCCGAGGAGACCGTCCCCGTGTCGATGGCATCGGTAACGACCTGCCGGCCGGGACCGTAGGCCCGCACCTCGATGCGATGCTCCGCCGGGCGGCCCGCATTCCACAGGAGCTCGTAGGGCGCCCGAGCGTCGGAGAACATCAAGCGACCGTCGATGAAGAAGTCGACCGCCGAGACCGCCGACGGTCGGTCCGCCGCAACCTCGGCGAGGACCCGCACGCGGCCGGCGATATCGTCGGCGGGCGCGGGAGAAACGATCTCGATGACAAAACCCTGCAATCTCTCGGGCGACGCCTCACCGGTCGAGGCGTCCGCTTGCCGCTGCGCTGCGCCGGCCGCCGCCTGCTTCGTTTTGCCCCGCGCTTGTGCCCGCTTCTGTCGCGCGTCAGCTTGCGAACCCACGGAGCCCGGCGCTTGCTCTTGCGCGATGAAAGCGGGCGCTGCCGGCGACGGCGGCGGGGTCGTGAGCGGCACACCGGTCGCGAACCATAGCAAGGCGACCATGGCCCGCGGTGCTCGCAAACTGCCTCCCTTCGCTGCAAGCCGGGAACAGCGTCGTGTATCGTCCCCGCTGCGTCGCTCGATTCGCCTCCCCGCCGGAAGCCTCGAACTCGAGGCGGCTACAGGATAGCAGGCCGCGGGCGCCGATTGTGTGTTCCCGCCGATCTGTTGCGTGCGTCGGTTCTCGGGCGGGAATGGCGCGCCTTCCGGTAAGGGGGGCTGGACCCGGGCCGGGGGGCCGGATCGGGAGGGGCCGTGTCGCGGCCAGCGCGTCAGCGCTTCTCCGCGAGCAGCTTGCGCACAGCCTCGCGCACCGCGGCAGCCTCTTCGAGGCGGCCCTGTCGCGAATACACCTGCGCCAGCAGGTTGCGCGGCTCGATGTACTCGCGCTCCAGTGAGATCGAGCGCTTGAACGATTCTTCCGCGGCATCGAAATCACCCAGACGGTACTGGGCGAGGCCGCGGTGAAAATGCAGGTACGGGTTGCGGCTACGCCGATCGAGTGCCTGATCGTAGGCTTCGAGCGCGGCCGCCAAGTCGCCCTGGCGCATCTTCAAGTTGCCCAGGTTGTGAAACGGTGCATCGGAGTCCGCATCGACGCTGATGGCTTGCAGGTAGGCGTTTTCGGCCGATTCCACGTCGCCGATACGGGTGTAGGCAACGCCGAGGTTGTTGTGGGCCTCGGCGAACTCCGGGCGCACCTTGGTGGCAAGCTCGAAGTTGTGCAGAACCCGCGGCCACGGCACCTCGTCGCTGGCCTCCTGGGCGTCGAAGATCAGCTCGAAGCCGAGGTTGTTGTAGTAGTGGGCCAGTGCGGTGATGTCGTCGATGATCCGGAAGGTGCGATAGCTGGAGACGTGGCCGTCGTAGTCGATCAGCGTGTATCCCCTCTCGGTGCGAACGCCCCCGGCGATGTGGCCGGAGTCCACGATGACGCTCTCCTCGCGCCGCAGGTCGTTGACCCGGTCGGAGGCATCGACGTAATAGGCGCTGAGGCCGATTTCGCGTGCCAGCCCGATGAAGATCGACGTCAGCGCCAGGCAGTTGCCGTAGCCCTGCTGCACGGTCACGTCCGGGGTCGAAGTGGCGACCGAGTCATAGCGCAAGCCGAAACCGTCCTCGTCGGTCAACGACTTCATGAGCCGGTCGGCCTTCTCGAAGTCGGTCATGGATCCCGCGGTGATGTCTTTCGCCCGTGCCACCATCTCCGGTGTCACTTGGAACGGGACGACCAGGTCGGCCGGGTCGATGTCGGGGGCCTGCGCCCGTGCGGCGACAACGAAGGTCTCGGGTGAGTAGGCGATGCGGGAGCGCGAGGCGGTGCCGGCGCAGCCGAAGCCCGAGATCGCCAGGGCCAGGGCGACGACGCCCACGGCCCGGCAGCCGGGATTGCGGTCGGCATGGGGATACGACATGACCACCTCCGCGTCAGGGGCAGAGCAAGCCTGCCTGTTCGGGGAGCTGGATACGTGCGGCCGACTTCTACCCTGATTTTAGCGCCGCGAGCACGTCCTTCACCACCGGAAGGTCCGGATCATCCGGCGGCGCGATGGCGACGTACTTCTCGAACGCCGCGATCGCGGCCGGGATGTCGCCCGAGTTGACATAGGCGAAACCAAGCTGCATCTGCGCCGGAAGGTAGTTCGGATCCACCTCCAGGGCGCGGATGTAGTAGCTGATCGCCGGCTCCATCTCTCGCTGGCTGAAGTACAGCTCGGCCACGTTGTAGTAGACCGCCGGGTCGTCGGGCGCGGTTACGAGTACGCTCTCGAAGTACGGCATGGCGCCATCGATGTCGCCGGCCTCCACGAGCATCTCGCCGAGGTTGTAGTTGGCCATGGTGTTGTCGGGCTCCATGGCCACCAGCGCCTCGTAGGCTTCGCGCGCTTTCTCGAGATCACCGAGCTCGCGGTAGGCGTTTCCGAGGTTGCCCTGCACCTGGTAGAGCTCCGGGTTGACCTCGAGAAACTCGCTCCACTTCGCCGCGGCTCCGGCGTAGTCACCGGCATCGAACAGCTCGTTGCCCTCGGTGAACAGCTCCGGCGAGTTCGCCCCGGCTCCCGGGCCGGCAACGCCGGCGCCTTCGGGAATGGGGTTGAGGGTCACGTCGAGATCGGGGTTGCGGTTGGCCGAGCTCACGCTCACATCGACTTCGAACGAGATGTACCCCTCCTTCGAGAAGGTGAACTTCCAGTTGCCGCGGGCGAAGCCGATGATCGACCAACGACCACCTTCGTTGCTGCTCGTGTCCAACGTGCTGGGCGTCACCTCGGGGTTGAAGGCGACGATGTTGACATCCGCAAGCGCGTTGCCCTCGGGGTCGATGATCTTCCCCTGCATGCGGCCGGTGCCGCGCTGGGCGAGCGCCGGCTGCGCGGCCAGCGCCAGTGTCAGCAAGAAGGCGACAACCGGCAATCCGCCTCCGACAAGGATGCTCTTGAGTGACAGATCTTTTGTCATCGGTCGTCCTCCTCGCCCGGATCAGCCGCCCCGGACGGTAAACGGCACCTTTTGAATCAACTCGTTTCCGCTCAACTGGTCCTGGATGTGGATCTCGATCTCGTAATCCTGGCCCGCCTCGAGCTGCCCGACCTGGCCGAGCGGGATCTCCTGCTGGATGGCCCCGAAGTTCAACGTCTGCGTCGGCAGACGAGCGATGCTGGTGTCGGTGCCGGCGATGAGGATCCGGTGGTCGACGTCGAACGTCGGCTGCTGCGTCGTCGGATCGAGCTGCAGGCCCTGGATGAAGTACAGCACCAGCAACGAGTCGTTGCGGCCAAAGACAGATTCGAGATCGGTCTTCAGCGACAGGTTCCCGACGCGGCTGCCCTCGTAGATGGTGTTGATGTCGATGGCGTCGGCCTCCTGCTCGAGAGCGTTGGCCACGATGACGCTGGGGATGGCGAGCTCGGCAGCGGCGTAATTCGGAGCGGTGAACTCATAGCTCGTGGTGGCGATGCGCTCGGATGCCTTGTCCATCACGCCCCAGGCAAGTCGGTAGTCCCCCGGCTCCAGGGTCATGCCGAACGAGTGCGTGGTGGTCTGTTCCGCGTCGCCGTTCTGCGGCCCCACGCTGAAGTCGATCTTCACGTCGCGCAGGAACTGCTCGCCGTTCGGGGCGGCGGGATCCTTCTTCAGCAACACGCCGAAAGCGAGCATCTGAGCCGGCCCCGCGGCGCCCTCCGACTCGAAGGTCAACCCCTCTTTGTCCAGCTCGAAGTTGAAGATCGCGAACGTGTTGCCGCCGGACGCGGGGATGAAGCCCATCGCCTGTCGCAACCCGAGGTCCTGCGAGGTGACGCCATTCTGCATGAGCTGCTGCATGGCGAGGATATCGGGCGTCGGCGCCGCTCCGGCCGTTGCCCCGGCGGCCCCTGCGGGTGCCGGGCCGGCCGCTGCCGGGCCGGCGACCGACGGATTAGCGCGGCGGGCCTCGAAATAGGTGCTCACGGCGTTGCCGGCAAGGAACGCCTCCTGCGTGTAATCGAAGCCACCGGAGATACGCGAATACGTACGCTGGAACTGACCGAAGCTGATCTCCTCCTTGTCTTCCAGGAAGGGGTTCTGCGTCGGGTCGAGCGTCCACACGATGTTCGTCCGGGTCCCTGCCCGCTGCTGCTGGTCGGGACTCGCGGCCCCCATCGCCGCTCCGGAAACCTGCTTGTTCTCCTGCGCGACAATCACCTCGGGGCCGTAGATCAGATAGAACTGGCCGCGGTCCGTCTCCCAGCCCGGCCGGCCCTCGCCGCGAAACGCGCCGTTGGCGTAGGCCACGCGATCCATCCACACCTGGCGGAACTCGTTGTCGTCGGTCCCCGGCGTCGGGTCCCGTCGCTCCCAGAACGAGGTGATGAACGCCTGCTTCTCTTCTACGGCGTCGTCGTCGATGTCGTCCCAGGCGTCTTCTTCCTCGTCGGTCCAGATGAGCTCGACCATGCTGCCGAACTCCTCCAGCACCAGCTCTTCGCTGAGCTCTGCGGGGCCGCCGCGCTGGCCGCCGCCGCGCTGCGCCTGCGCGAGCTCGGCGCCGAGGGCGAAAACCAGGGCGAAAGCCGCAGCCACGGCAAGAAACTTCGGTCTACGCATAAGAGGGGCCCTCCCCGGACGAACAAGCCATCGCGATGGGCTGCGGTGGTACGAAGCTGCTGTGCTCGATCCGCTGCATTTGGTGACAGGAACGTTCGAACGGTCCACGCAACCGCCGCGGTCGCCCGCCGCCCCTGGCGAGGATTCGAAGAATGGGGACTATAAGGAAGTATATTCCCGGGTTTCCGAGCGTGGCAACCAACGCTGGAGGCGGCCTCGGGAAGCGTCTGTCTATCCTTGTCCTTTGCCGAGGACCTCGTTCAGTAGCCGCCGGATCTCCGGCTGGTCCGGCTTCACCTGCAGGCTCAGCTCGAGAATCTCGCGCGCCTTGTTCAGGCGCCCTTCACCGAAGTACGCAGAGGCGAGCGGATTGAGCACATCGATGTCCTCCTCGGTGGTCACCAGGCGGATACGCTCGTAGTAGCGGATGGCGTCGGCGTCACGCCCCATCTGTGCGCTGACGGCCGCGAGCGCCATCAGGATCTTGGTGTCGTTCGGCTTCTCGATCTGCATCGGCTGCAGCAAAGCGCCGACCTCCTCGTAACGCCCGGCCTCCATCAGCAGGTCGATTTGCAGCGCCAGGATCTCGTCGTCCTCCACCCGCTCGACCGCCGAGGACAGCGTTTCGATGGCGTCCTCGACCCGGCCGACGGTGCGGTACTGCAGCGCCCGGTCGTAGGCCAAAAACGGGTCGGTAGGTGGCGGCCCGGTGTTCATGTGCAGGTGTGGCGTGGGCCTGTCATCGTCGACGTCCTCGACGGTAACGTTGGTGGTGATGCCTCCCCGGTCGTCGCCCTCGATGTCGACGAACACCTCGTAGTCCCCGGGCGCGATACCCTCCAGCTCCAGCCGCGTGATGTGGTGGATGGTGCCGTTGTCGTCAGCCTGCTCGGGCTCGATGTATTCGGTGCGCTCGAGCACCGTGCCACCATCGTTGCTCAGGCGATAGTAGGCAGTGAGCCGACCCTGATGATCGCGCGGCAGATAGATCTGCTGAAACACGAAGATGCCGTCGGCCACCGAGAACACGGGATCCAGCGCCGGAATCAAATTGTAAGGCCCGACCTGGAACGGATAGTGAGGCCCGTAGGCGTCGTACTCGGGGGTATCGAAGACCGCCCAGGCCAGCAGCGGTGACGAGCTGCGCAGCACGGTCGGCCACGGGCGGGGCACGTCGAGGCTGAACGCCTGCCGGCCGTACTCGCGCGAGACGTTGTTCTCCAGAACCAGCTCGAAATCGTAAGCACCGGGAATCGCCGGAATGCGGTTCATGTACAGCAGTGGGCCGCTGCGCAGGCGGCGGACCGCTTGCTCGTCGAGGTCCGCCTGCAAGATCAGCGATGAAGTCTCGTCCGCTCCCTTGACGGAGGTGATGATGCGGTTCTGCTCGTCGACCAGCGTCCCGGCCACCTCGAACGTCACGTACCAGTTGTCTTCGTAGTTGTTGAGATTCAGGCGGCTGCCCTCGGTCATCAATCCGTAATGAACGAACGGGATGCCGCTGGGATCGAGGAGCGCGATCGCATTGGCGCGGATCGGCAGGGACTCGAAGCGCACGTCCGCCTCGACCACGCCGGTGAGGATGGGGTAGGACCAAGACGCCGTCGGCATGATGGCCTCGGGAATGCTCTCGATATCGCCCATCATCATCTGCGAGCGCATCGAGCCGTATCCCGCCTGGCCACCGTAGTCGCCGGGGATGAGGCTGAGCGAGACCTGCGCCAGCTCCGCATCGACGCCCAGGAGCACGTCGTAGGCGGCGCCGATCTCGCCGTCCATCTGCGCCATCTCTCCCTCTTCCCCGGTCTGCAGGCGGCGCATGTGCTCCATGCCGGCGGGGTTCAGAAGAGCCGTGGGGCCGTCAACGAGCGGGCTGTAGAGGCGAAACTCTCCGACGCCGTTGCGCTTGAAGAACGCCAGGTAGAAGTACGGAGGAATGCCGAGCTTGGGGTTCGCGTGATACCACCAGATCTCCGCCGGATACGCTTCCTGGGTCCAGGGAAATGTCTTGACGTTCATCGGCTCGCCGAGGAGCAGGTACATGCGTCCGCGGTCGGTGTCGCGACCCTGACGCGGCGTGTCGCGCCCGTAGTGTTTCTCGACGTGCTCCAGGCGGCGTTGAAACTCTTCCTGGTACTCGTTCTTCGGCGTGCCCGGGCTCGGATCACGCGCCCTCCAGAAGCGGACCATGAACTCGTCGCGCTGGAAATCGGACTCGAGGCGAAGGAAGACCTCCTCCTCCTCCGGGGTCATGATGATCTTCACCTCGTCGAAGAACTCCTGGTACTCCTCGGCAAGATCCTCGACATCGATCTTCTCGAATTCGTCCAGACTGGCGCGGGTCTGGCGTTGCGGTCCAGCTACACCGCTGGTCACGATCAACGCCAGCAGCAACGCGGTGAACGCACTGATTCGAAAGGCGAAGTGCAGCGGATTCTCTACCTGCACGGCATCGGCTCGGCTCTTCGTCGGCTGCATCATGGACTCGGAAATCAGGGGGGGATCGCGGGTGGATTCGAGGTCATTGTACACAGACGGGATGGCTGTTTCCCGTCCGCATTCGGTCCTCAGCCTGCTCGCGAGGAGTCACGGTACTCGCCGAACACGTCGCGCAGGCAGTCAGCGACTTCTCCCAGCGTCGCCTCGACCTTGACCGCCTCGAATATGGCCTCGGCCAGATTCGCGTCCGCGGCGGCGGCCTCGCGCAGATTGTCGAGCGTGCGGGCGACCGCGTCGGCGCTTCGCTGGCGACGCAACGTCTCCAGGTCGGCCGCTTTGCGCTCCTCGAGGCCGGCGGGGATCTCGTGCACCGCGATCTCGGTCTCCCCCTCTCTCTCCCGCAGGCGATTCACGCCGACGACGGTGCGCTCACCGGACTCGACGGCGAGCTGGTAGGCGTAGGCGGCCTTCTCGATCTGTCGCTGCACGTACCCGTCCTCGATCGCCGCCACCATGCCGCCGAGCGTATCGATTCGCTCGATCAACGCGGCCGCCTCGTCCTCGATGTCGCGGGTGAGAGACTCGACGGCGAAGGAGCCGCCGAGAGCGTCGACGACGTCGCCGGCGCCGAGCTCGTAGGCGAGCAACTGCTGCGTGCGCAGCGCCGTGCGCGCCGACTGTTCGGTGGGCAGCGCCAGGGCTTCGTCCATGGCGTTGGTGTGCAGCGATTGTGCGCCGCCGAGAACGGCCGCCAAGGCCTGCACCGTGACCCGTACGATGTTGTTGTAAGGCTGCTGGGCCGTCAGCGTGGATCCCGCCGTCTGGGCATGGAACCGCATCAGCATCGACTTGGGGTCTCGCGCGCCGAATCGCTCCTTCATGATCCGCGCCCACAGGCGACGAGCGGCGCGGAATTTTGCCACCTCTTCGAGCAGGTGGTTGTGAGCATTGAAGAAGAACGACAGCCGCGGGGCGAAATCGTCGACGTCGAGACCGGCGG
>CBDUAS010000081.1:0-9627 GCA_965365185.1 uncultured bacterium
TCTACGGCGCCGTGCGCGCCCGCGGAGGGGATCCCGGTTCGGGCGCCTGCCTGCTCTTCCATGGGCATCGACGCTGACCCGGAGGTCGGCACGCGCTCCGCCTGTAGCGCGCTTTCCGCCGCCTCCAGAACGCGAAGCACGCGGAGACCCTCGTGGCCGTCCGTGCGCGGCGCCCTGCCCGTGTCGATGCATTCGACGAAATGCTCGCACTCCAGCCGCAACGGTTCGGCGGGCCGCAGGTCGAGAACCTCCGCCTCCGCCGCCTCCGCCTCGGGGGCACCATCGCGCCAGCCGATGCGATGGGCATAAAGGCGCAGCTTCTCGCTCCAATCGCGCGTGTCATCGAAGACCGCCATGCCCTCGCTGCCGACCACCACGAGCTTCTGATCCTTGTACGGATGCAGCCAGGACACGAAGATATGGGCGTTCACGCCGCTGGGGAAGGACATGTAGGTGTTGGTGACGTCGGCGATGACGCTGTGGAGGTAACTGGACCCGGTGGCGGTGACGGAGCTCGGCATCTCACCGGTGATTGCGAGGATCATCGAGATGTCGTGCGGCGCGAAGCTCCAGAAGACGTTCTCCTCGCGCCGTATCTTGCCCAGGTTGAGACGGTTCGAGTAGATGTACTGCAGACGGCCGAGACGACCGTCGCCGATGATTCCGCGCAGGGCCAGATAGGCCGGGTGATACTGCAGCAGGTGCCCGACCATGAGCACGCGGTCTTGCTCGGCGGCCGAAGCGATGAGCTCCTCGGCGTCCGTCGACCGCAAGGCGATGGGCTTTTCGACCAGCACGTGCTTTCCGGCCCGCAGCGCCCGGGACGCCAGGGTGGCATGCGTCGCGGCCGGTGTAGCGATGGCGACCGCATGCACGGACTCGTCCGCCAGAAGTTGCTCGAAGTCCGGTGCCGGCACGGCGTACCTGGCCCCGTACCCGGTGGCGACCTCGGCGTCCGCGTCGCTCACTGCCGCCAACGCACCGATCTCGTGGAACACGCGCACCAAGTTGCGGCCCCAATGCCCACAGCCAACGACGGCGACTCCAACGTTCATGACGGCCGAGGTTATCATCTCCGGCCCCTCCCGACCGGAGAGCGCGGCGG
The DNA here is from genome assembly GCA_965365185.1 of uncultured bacterium. GTDB lineage: Bacteria > Acidobacteriota > UBA890 > UBA890 > UBA890 > CBDCGW01. Next base: position 1,106 of record CBDUAS010000081.1, read on the forward strand.
CACCACGGCATCACGTTTGCCGACGGTATACTCCACGGCAAAGTCGCCCTCACCAGCTCAACCGGATTGCTTTGTACACGCCGGCAAAACGCATCGGCTTCATCCTCTACGACAATCGATCCGGCTCGACGCTGCTATCGGCGATGCTCGACTGTTACCCGACGATCGCGGTGTCGGCCGAGAGCGATCAGCTCATCCCCATCCTGGAAGGTCCGGGTGCGAGCAGCCTGCGCCGGCCTGTGGAAGCAGAGCCCGGGCCGCAGCTTGGGCTGCGGGAGCGACTCCGGCTCGCAGTCGGCGAGCTCTCTGACCCTGCGAGCGGGATCGCCCATCAGCTCATCAAGGAACCACGGCTGCACTTCCACCTCCGTGCTCTCAGAGAGACGTTCCCGGGCTGCGCGTTCCTGCAGATCGTCCGCGACGGACGCGCCGTCTTCGCCTCGAAGCGGCGAACGCGATCGCCGTCCGGCGGTCCGATGGACGACAATTTATTGCACGCCGCATGGAACTGGCGGCGCAAGCTCGATATCGCCGCCGCCTTCGGCGACGACGTGCTGACGATCCGCTACGAAGACCTGGTGCGACAACCTGACGCGACGATCGGCCGCGTGCTCGATTTCCTCGACGTCGATGAAAGCGAGCGGCGTCCGACGAGAAAGATCGCCGATTTCTTCCGCCGCAAGATCCCCGCATCGCATCGTTACTTGCACCAACGACTGACGGGGCCGCTCTCGCAGGACTACGTCGAGGAATGGCGCTACGAGCTGGCGCCACACGAGGTGCTGCTGTACGAGAGGAAGAACGGACCGACGCTGGTGGCCAACGGTTACGACATCGGGCCGCCGGGGTCCCTGCCGCCGCTGGGCGTGCGCCTGCGCGCGACCGCGCTGCAGGCGACCGATGTGGCAAGATGGTGGCTTCGGCTTACCGTGTCCGCGCTTCGTCGGGCGCTGACACCCCGGGCCTTCATGCAATTAGTGCGCAGCAAGTATGCCGAAGCCAAGGCAATCTCGTTCTCTGATTCAGCCGGCCCCTAGCCCCGGCGGCAGCTTCAAGCGGCCGTTCGACGTGCTCGTGGTAATTGCTGCGCTCGTTGTCGGGCTACCGTTCTGGATCATCGTCGTGCCCACGATCCTGCTGTTGGTGTACTTCGACACCGGGCGGCCGATTCTGTATCGGACCCGTCGCGTCGGCCTGTGTGGCCGCCCGTTCGACATGTACAAGTTCCGCACGATGACGCCCGGCGCCGAGCGTCTCGGGCCGCCGCTCACGCTGCCGGGTGATCCCCGGGTAACCCGCGTTGGCCGTCTCCTGCGCAGGACGGGCCTCGACGAGCTGCCGCAGCTCTGGTCGGTGCTGCGGGGAGACATGAGCCTGGTCGGGCCACGTCCCTACAACCTACGCTCCCACGATTTGTTCGTCGCCTGGAATCCCCGCTTCGCCCGTCGCGTGCAGGTCCGCCCGGGTCTCGCCGGGCCGGCGGCCCTGTGGGGAAGCGCGTCGGACCCGGCCAACCGGCTGGCCTGGGACCTTGCCTACATCCGCAACGCGAATATGTGCTGGGACGCGATTCTGCTGGTTCGCTGCGCGCTCGTCGCCCTGGTTGCCGGCTGGGAGAGGAAACAGCCCGCCACACCGGCGCTGAGACCGGTCATGGAGGCCTCTGCGGAAGGGCTACCGCGGCCGGAACCCGTCTACGAACCCAGATCTCCCAATCCGCGGCGTTGAACGACCGATCGAACCCCCGCGACCGCAAGATGCGATGGATCTCTCGCATCTCGTCCTTCACCCGAAGGCATACAGCGCGAATCGTGTACGCGCGCAGCGCCTCCTCGAACCGTCGAATGCGCTGAGGGGAGCGCACCGAGCCGTCGGCGAACTCCACCGTCCAAAGCCGCCTGTCTTCCAGCCGCAGCGGCAGGGTCATGTAGTCACGGACCTGCAGCGGGTACGCGTGCCTCGGGAAGGTCGGGATCCACGTGCTGGCAATGGTCGGGGCAATGACGTAGGAACCCTCGGGAACGCGCTCGTTGATCCGTGCCGCCAGCGGGTACCCTTCGGCATCGACCTTCAGCGACGGCAGGCGCCAGTCGACGAGGTTTCGTGCTCCCACGGCGCTGTACGTCGGGACCGCAAGCAGGAACGAGGCGGTCAGTGCAAGAACCGCGATCGTTCGCCGGGGGACGCGGCTCGGCGTCACGTGTCCGCGTAGGGGAGACGCCAGGGCGAGGACGATGAGAGCGGGCACAGGAATCGCCCACAGCGTGCGCCAGTAGTCCGGCCCTGTGACGTTGCCGCGGACAACGCCGACCGCGTAGGGGTTCAACAGGACGAACATGGGCACGAACGACGTCACCACGGCAAACTTCCGCGCCATCGTGCCGCGCGCGGCGCAAATCCAGCCGCAGCTCAACAAGACGAGCATCAGGCCCAGCAATCTGCCTTCGCCGAACACGAGCGTCAGCACTTCGGACAGCATCGCGTCCGCCGGTATTACTTCGGTCGTGCGCATTCTCAGGCCCTGGGCCATGCGGCCGACCTCGAGACGAGCGATGAGAGCGGTGATGATGGCGAAAGCGCTGGTCAGCCCGCCGATCGACAGGACGCGCAGCGAATCACGTGCCCGCCCGATGCCCCTGAGCATGCCGAGTCCGGCGACAAACGGCGCCACCCACAGGGCCGTGGAGGTGACCCCGACCGCGGCGCATTGAGCGGCGAGCAGGAGAAAGGCGCGACGACGCGACGGCTTGGCTGCGAACTCGATGCCGTACGCCAGAATCGCCGGCAGGAACACCGCCAGAAAGATGGACTTCCCGTGCCACATGCGGACAATGGCGAAGTTGCTGTACCAGCGATTGGTCTCACCCACGCCGAGGTAGATCGCCAACACGAGCAAGGTGGCCAAGAGCCAGGATCGGGGGGTAAGGAGACGAAAGAGCTTCGCCCAGGCGAGCGGAACCAGCAGGGCGGCAACGAACGCGGCCACAAGGTGGAACACGTGGATCGGTGGCAACCCCGTGGACAGCGCCACGGCAGCGGCCAAGAGCTCGTACGCACGCACCTTGTGCGCCGGCAGGCGAAGCGGGACGCCAGGGAGGCTGTGGATGGTGTCTTCGCTCAGCAGCGCCACGTCCGGCCGGTCGACGGCCGCCACGGCGACGTGCACGTAGAGCGAATCGTCGAAGTTGAACCGATGGGCGAAAAGTGCCGCCAATCCGATCGTTGCGGCCAGAGCACACAGGAGCAACTCGTGGCGAGCGTGTATGCGGACCGGCGCGAGGCGGATGCGGTAGGTGCCGCCCAGAGTGACCAGGCCAAGGCCTCCGGCGCCTGCGATCAACCACCAGGCGGCGATCGGTCGACCGCTGAAGAACGCGCCACAGGACAGGACCGCGAGAATGACGCCGCCGACCTCGACGGCCGTCAGTACAGTCCCCGATGCGTATGGCAAAGCTCGCGACGCTGTCGTCAACGGCCCGGGAGAGCGGCGCCGTACGCGGCGCCACAGAGCCACGAGCACCGGGAGCAGGAGAAGAAACGCCGCCAGAAGGTGGTACAGCGTGCCGCCGGCGAACACGACCAACTGGGCGCAGACCGCCCAGGCACCGAGAAGCACGCAGGCGTCGTCGACCAGCCGGTCAGTGACACCCTCGAGCAAGTGGGAACTGCGGCGCATCGGCAGCGTGTCTCTCCGCGCACGTGTGAGAAACGGGACTCATCCGTCGGCGGTCATGTTAGCCCGCCGCCGATCCGACGAGCTGCCGGTAGGCTTGGTCGAAGCGTGCAGCAACGGTCACGGCAGAGAACTCCCGGCGCGCGAAAGCGAAGTTATGCCGACCGATCCGGCGGCTCAGAAGCGGGTTCTCGATCAGGGCGAGCAGGCGATCGGCCAGTTCTTCCGGAGCCCCGGTTTCGCTGGCGAACCCCATCCGGCCGTCGACAAAGAAGTCACGCACGCCGGCGACCCGTCGGGTGACCACCGGGAGGCCGAACGCCATCGCCTCGATGAGGCTGTGGGGCATGCCCTCGTCATGAAAGCTCGGCAACACATAGACGCTGGCGCGGCGAAAGGCGGCCGTTTTCGCCTCGCCATCCAGATGCCCGACGAGAGAGACGCCCTGGAGGCCGCGCCGGCTCACCGAGGCAGCGACATCGTCGGCGGCACTACCCTCACCGGCGATGAGCAGCTCGGCGTCGCTACACCGGCGCTTGACGATCTCGAACGCCTCGATGGTCTCCTGCACTCCCTTGAATGGCTCCAGGCGCGCCAGAAACAAGATCACCGGATGTCGACCACGAGCCCGCTCCAGGTCGTCGATGTCCGTTCCCTCGACGAGCTCTGATTCGAGCACGGACGAGACCACGTCGACCGTGCTGCCGAAGCCCGCCGCCTCCAGGCTGCATGCGGCATCGCGGTTGACCACGAAGACCCGGCCGGCAGACGACAACAGGTTGCGCAGCCCGCTCCGGCGGGCATGAACCGTGGCGTCGAAGTAACGCTGATTGAAACCGTGAATGCACAGCACGAGTGCCATGCCGGTCCGCTTCGCCACCTCGGCGAACCCGCGATCGCGGAAGACGCTGACGCGGCTGATCGAAAGGTTGAGGTGCACCAGCCGATAGCGACCCCCGCGCACCTGGCGCCCGAAGGACACGTAGTCGCCGGCCGACTTGAACAGGCGGGCGGATCTGGAGGCCGGCGTCGCGCTGCCGCGAGAGAAGTAGTCGGCCGGAGTGCGGAGCGCCGGGAACACGGCGCGGCAGAATGTCGCAACCCCACCCGGTTTCTGCCGGTTCGGCCCAACGAAGAGAACCCTGCCGTCCGCCGCTATGCGCTCTTTCACGGGGCCCGCCGTTCGCCCTCGATGTGCGTGAGTATTCTGCCGATTTGCTCGACCATCCGCTCGGCGACCGCGGACCCGAGCAAGGGTGGACGCTCACCCGCGGGCTCGAACGTATCGAGTATCGCGGCCAGGTCGGCGACCGCAGGATCGGCCAGCAGGCTCCAACCGCTGTCGACCAGCTCCACCCATTCGCTCGCCGGGCGCAGCACGATGCAGGGCACACCGAGCAGATACGCCTCCCGTTGTACGCCACCGGAGTCGGTGATGATCTTCGTGGCCCGTTGCTCGAGGGCGACGAATTCCAGCGGGCCCAGGGGCTCGACAGCGCGCACCGAGGGCGGCGGTCGCAGCGCCTGCGTTTCCAGCGCCTTACGTGTCCGCGGGTGCACCGGGAACACGATCGGTCGCGGTGAGCGGCGCAGGCTCGTCATCACTGCACGGAGGCGGCCCGGGTCGTCGACGTTGGCGCTGCGATGCAGCGTCAGCAGGTCGTACTCCACCGCACCGAGACCCAACTCGTCCAGGCAGGTCGGCAGCGGAGTGTCTGCCGCACGAATCAGCCCGAGTGCGTCCACCAGGAGATCGCCGGTCAGCACGGCCCTGCTCGCCAACCCCTCGAGCTCGAGGTTGCTCATGGCAGCAGGGGTCGGTGCGAACAGGTGATCGCTGCAGCGGTCGGCGATCAACCGGTTCACCTCCTCCGGCATCGAGCGATCGAAGCTCCGCAAGCCGGCTTCGATGTGCAGGCTGCGGAGTTGCTTCTGGGCGGCGCACAGCGCTCCGGCCAGCGTCGTGTTGGTATCACCGAAGGTGATCACCAGGTCGGGCCGGGCCCGGTCGAGGGCGGCGTCGAGAGCCACCAGCATGCGGCCGGTCTGCTTGGCGTGCGAGTCTGAACGCACGTCCAGCTCGAAGTCCGGCGCCGGCAGATCGAGCTGGCGCAGGAAGAGCCCCGACATGGCGTCGTCGTAGTGTTGCCCGGTGTGGATAATCACCGTCTCGAAGCGCCCGCTCAACTGCCGCGAAAGCGGCAGCAGCTTGACGAGCTGCGGTCGCGCGCCGACGACAGCGGCGATCCTCACGATCGCGACCCCGCAGCCTCGGGAGCTCCCGACAACCGATCCAAGCTCGCCGGCAGATGTTCGAGGAGGTCCAGCAAGTAAGCGGTGACGTCGACCTTGTCTTCCAGCATGCGGTCGCGGCGAGCACGCCAGGCGGCTCGCTGATCTGCGCGGCCGACGACACGATCCACGGCGCCGAGCAACGCCGCACGGTCGCCCGCTCGGATGCCGATTGTCAAGCTATAGTCCCGCTCCAGCTCTTCGAGCACCGATATGCGGCCGACGAAGTCACTGTATCGGATCGAGGGGGTGCCGAGAACGGCCGCCTCCATGGTCATACTCTGGCTATCCGACACGAGCACACGAGCGAACGCCAGCGCGTGGTGGATGTCTGCCGCCGCGACGGGAATTCGAAGGTGGGCGAAGCGCTCCGGGAGCGGACGCTCGGCGCAGATCCAGACGTTGCCGACGCGCGACAGGCGGTCGACGACGGCGGCGACATCGGCGTCCTCCAGCCCGCGGATCCCTCGGTCGTGGTGGGCCACCAGGTGGGATACGCGCACGATGCTGAACGCGTCGCCACCCGCTCGCAGCTCGGCTGTCTTGTCGCGGTCGGGAGTGAATCGGCGCGGGTGCAGATAGGCAAGCTCATGGTAGCCGCGATAAAAGCAGGTCTTCGCCCGGTGGCCGCCGACCCGGCAGCCGGTGGGCGCCACGATGGCGGTGCAGAACGGGTAGGTCAACCGCGCGAAGCGCGGAATCACGTCGAAGTCGTCCTCGACCGTGATGATCGAGGGAATGCGCAGCATCCAACCGATGTGGGCGAGCTCGGGGGAGCAGCCCACCAGGGCGTCGGGGCGCTCGCTCAGGCAGGTTCGCAGCAGCCTGAGCTCGCGCTTGAGCAGGGCCCAAGACATCGACAACGAGCCGTCACCGCGCCCACCCGGAAGGATGTTCGTGTACGGCCACCCCGCGTCCCGCAGCAGATCCTCGAGCACCTCCTTGGTGCGGCAGAGCACGACGACATGATGCCGCTCTCGCAGCGTACCGACCACGTGCTTGAACAGGTGAAAATGCGCCGGGTGGCCGAGGTAGAAGACGTACTTCACGGATCACACCGGGCCGGGATCTTCTCGAGCAGCGCGATCAGCGCCGACATCATCCACGCCTGCCCCCAGCGAATGTAGTCGAGACGGTTGGTGAACCAGCGGCCGCGCCGGTGGACGAAATAGCCCTGCGGGGTCTGCATGTTCTGAATCGTCCACAGGGCAATGCGCTGGGCGAAGGGTAGATACGCGTCGGCCAGCTCCGCCAGCTCGGAGAACGTCAGGATTCCCTGGGCCTGATGGTGGATATCGGTGGGGAATCGTCGCGGTATGCGCCACAGTGAGCGGCCGTTGTCCTCGAACTGAACTCGCCGATAATACGCGGCACCACTCTCGAGGGCGGCTCGGACACGGGGATCGCCGTCACCGCTGCACGCCGCGTAGACCTGCAACGAGCAAAGGACGAAGCCTTGGTGGAAATCGATCTGCTCGCGCTCGCGGCCGTCGGGCAACATCGCGTACGCCCAGTGGCCGTCGGGGTGCTGTTTTGCAAGAACGAACTCGACCGTTCGGCGCGCCGGGTCGAGGAGGTCCGTCTCACCGGTCATCGACCAGGTGCGCGCCAGCATCTCCGCCGCCAGCATCGTGGCGTTATAGCAGCGCAAGGGGTTCGTCGGGGTGTAGGCGAAACACAGGCCGTCACCGTCTTCGAACCGAGGAAGGTCCGCGAGCACGAAGTCGCAACAGCTCCGCAGAGCTCGCAGCGCCGCCGGGTCCCCGGTCTGCGCGTAGTATGCAGAGATACCGCGGTGGACGAACGCCGTCACCACCAGCGACGGCGCCCCGGCGCCAATCATCTCCACGCGTGAAGCGTAGGCGAACGGCAGCCCCCAGTAGATCCCGGCGCCTGACTTTCCGGCGTTTGCCATCAGCCAGCCGAAGATCGATTGCAGGCGCGTTTCCGCCTCTTCGCCCGCGCTCCGCGTGATGCGTCCGCTTGCTTCGTACCGGGCGAGCGCAGCATAGGAGCCGAGAAACAGGCCCATCGCCTTGGGGGCGCGCAATTCCGGGATGCGGAGCACCGACCGGAAGTCGATCGGGCTCCGTTTGTGGAGCTGCGAGAGCACGAAGCAAGCGCGCCTGCCGAGCCGACGCAACGGAAATCGAGAAGCCAGCAGGTCGTACGGATCGTGTCCCCGCAGGTCGGCGGCTTCGACGTGAGCACGTAGGCTCGCCAGCGACGACTGGAGTCGGCGTCGAATCGGCGCGCCCGCAGGCCCGTCGTTCCTATGTGTGATGCTCTTCGGGTCGTGCACCTCGGCAGCCGATACTCGTTGCCCCGCAAGCTTCTCGGTAGTATTCGCAGTGGACCTTGACGCTGGAGTCGCCGGTATTCTGCCAGCATCGTTCGCGCTCGACCCCATCATGCTCATCCCGACCCTCATCGCCGCGAGCTTCATCCTCGGAGTGATCCTCGGCGCTCGGACAGCCCCTTACGGCCTGGCCTTCCTGGTGGCGATTCCGGCGGCAACGTCGAGTCTACCGTTTCAGCTCGGGCTGCCGAACCTGGC